>JAAUQA010000073.1 GCA_012032855.1 Candidatus Competibacteraceae bacterium | reverse complement strand
CAATATAAGTCGTTTCTTCCAGACACACCCGAAAGTAGCGCCGGAAACTGGCGTCTTCGGAAGCAGGCGCAAGTTGCAGACGGTTGCCGGGCAACACGGTGCCCAGCCAACTCAGCATGAGTAGGTAGCGGTCATCCACGGTTTTTCAAGGACATTGCCGGAAATCTCATTATTGAAAGCGTCGTTTGTGTGTCGAAGCTGTTAGGATAGTGACGATTTTAAAGTAATTGAGCAATATAACGACAGATTGCATTTATGAAGTATGCAGTGATTTTATTGTTTCTGGGGTTGTTTTCCGCAAACGTGCAAGCGGAAACTACGTCGGGACCTGCCGCATGGCGACTCTGCGAAGCCGATGAGTTAGCCCGGTTTATTCGTGCTGATACCGGGGCGACCCAGGACGGTCCGATTCGGTTTTTGGCTGATGAGGGACAAGCGACACTCGCTGAAGCCTTGTTGGAAGGTGATGTGCGGGTCAATCAAGGGGATCGCTATTTGCAAGCCAACGAAGTGTCGATGGATCGACAGACCAATCGGGTGCGAGCGTCCGGCGAAGTCGTTTACGGTGATCCTCAATTAGCGGTGCGTAGCCGTTCAGCGGAATTGGATTTGACCGACGAGGTCGGCATATTCAACCAAGCCGATTACTATGTTCCCGAACGCAATGCCCAGGGCAGTGCTGAGCGGGTACAGGTAGAGAAGCGCAGCGAGCAAAGCCTGCTGGAACAAGTGACTTATTCCACTTGCGTGCGCGGCGCTGAATTCTGGCAATTGCGCACCGGCGAGCTGGCCTTAAATGAGCAGACCGGTCGTGGTACGGCGCGGGATATTACCTTGGCCATCAAGGGCGTGCCGGTGATGTATTTTCCTTATCTATCGTTTCCCATCAACGACCAGCGCCAATCCGGTTTTTTGATCCCCAGCGGCGGTTATGACAGTAACAGCGGCGTGGATATACGGGTGCCCTATTATTGGAATATCGCGCCTAACCAGGATATGACCTTGGCCCCGCGAGTGCTCAGCAAACGGGGTGCGCAGTTGGGTGTCGAATATCGGTTTCTACGCGCCAAAGACCGTGGCGAAATAGAAAGTCGAGTATTTGCCCGACGACCAGGAATTTGGCGATGACCGGGCTGCCGTATTTGCAAGCTACTTTGCCAATCCGTTGAACTCATTCTACGCGGATGTGTTGTACCAGGAAGTTTCCGACGACGAATATCTGGATGATTTCGATAACACCATTGATTTGCTCAGCACATCCACTTTGGAACGGCATCTCAATTTAACCTATTACGGCAGGGAGTGGCTGACTCTGATCCGGACTCAGGATTTCCAGACGATTGATGATTCAGTATTCGACAATCCGGACGACGAACCTTACAGCCGCTTGCCGCAAGTATTGTTCATGGCAACTGGCGTCGTCGCCCCGGCGGCCTGGATTACCGGTTGCGCGGCGAATGGGTCAATTTTGACCACGACAGCGCCGTGACCGGCAAGCGCCTGGATATTGAGTCGGGCGTCAGGTTGCCGCTCAACGCCAACGCTGGCTTTTTGATTCCCAGCGTGGATTATCGGTACACCGCTTATACGCTTGACAATATAGCGCCGGGTGCCGATGACAACCCAACCCGCAGCGCCCCCATAGCCAGCGTCGATGCTGGGCTGGTTTTCGAACGGCCCCTGCAATTAAGACACTGGTTGGGTGGGAGCGGTATCCAAACGCTGGAGCCGAGGCTATTTTACTTGTATGTACCGTTTCGAGATCAGACCGCGATTCCACTGTTTGATAGCACCGAGGTGGATCGTGGTTATCCTTGGTTATTTTTGGACAATCGCTTTACCGGGGCTGATCGGTTGGGTGACGCTAATCAGTTGACTACTGCTCTGACTACTCGGTTTTTGAGCACTGGCGACGGTCGTGAGCAGTGGCGAGCCAGCATCGGACAGATTCATTATTTCCAGGATCGCCGGGTCACCCTGGATAATACCCTGGCGGAAGACCGTAGCCGTTCCGAACTGATTGCCGAAACCTTGATCAACTTCGGACCGACGCTTTCTTTACGCGGTGCTTTGCAGTGGGATGTTGATCGCAACGAAACCCGGCGCGGCGCGTTCGATCTGCGCTATCATCCGGGTTCCAATCGGTTGTTCAATCTGTCACACCGGTTCGCTACCGACGAGTTGGAGCAGCTCGACCTCGCTGTGGTGTGGCCGGTCATGGATCAGTGGCGAACCGTTGCGCGGTGGAATTATTCTCTGAAAGAAAACCGCAATCTGGATCTATTCGCCGGTTTCGAATACGAGGAGTGTTGTTGGGCTTTACGTTTGTTAGCGCGGCAGCGACGCGACGATCCTGATGACGACAATCCGGCCAATTCGGTTTTGGTCGAGCTTGAGTTGAAGGGCTTGGCCGGCATCGGTTCGAATATCAATAACATCTTAGAAAGAGCGATTTTAGGCTACGATGCTGATCGCTATTGATGATTATCGAGAAAGTAGGCGAGAAACGATGAGGCAGCGGATTAATGCAATTGCGTTGGGATGGCTCATGTTCTGTTCGGGAGCATGGGGGCAACTGGTGTTCGGTCCCGGCCCCGAGGATACCGGCGCACAGTTGGATACCATTGTGGCGGTCGTCGACGACGACGTTATCACTCGCAGTGAATTAGACACTGCACTGGCGACGGTGGAACAACAACTCCAACAGCGGGGCACTTCGCCGCCACCGCGAGAGGTGTTGGAAAACCAGATTTTGGAGCGGCTGATCCTGGCTCAGCTGCAATTGCGCGCCGCTGAACGTAACGGTGTAGTCGTTGATGATCAAACCCTGAACAGTACCATCGAAGGGTTGGCACAACAAAATAACCTGACGTTGTCGGAGTTGCGGGCTGCACTAGAACGGGATGGGATTGATTATACGAAATTCCGCGAGGATATACGCCGGGAGCTGCTGGCCACTCGACTGCGGCAACGGGTGGTGGACAGTCGGCTACAGATTTCCGAGCAGGAAGTGGACAATGTAATGAATCGAGTTCCTGCTCAAGTGATTGCCCAGGAGTATCATATCGCTCAGATTCTCATCACCGTGCCGGAAGGCGCGACCTCGGAACAGATCGCCGAGGCCCGCGCAGAAGCGCTCAGTGTGGTGGAAAGACTCAGACAGGGCGCTGATTTCGGTAGCTTAGCTACTGCTGTTTCCGATGGCCGTCAAGCCCTAGAGGGCGGTGATCTGGGTTGGCGTACCCTGGAGCAGCTGCCCACCTTGTTTGCCGATACCGTGCTCCGGATGAAGCCGGGGGAAATTAGCGATCCGATCCGTAGCCCCAGCGGCTTTCATATCGTCAAAGTATTGGAAACCAGTGGCAGTCGCGCGGGATCCGCGCCTGCGACTGCTGAACCGGATCGCGCCCAGGCGCGTGAGGCGTTGTTCAGACGTCGTGCGGAAGAAGAATGGGAACTGTGGTTACGGCGGTTGCGTGGTGAGGCGTATGTGGAACTGCGTCTGTGAGCCTGAACGGCTCCGCCGCAGTACGACCACGCAAACGGTTCGGACAGCACTTCTTACATGATCCGGGCGCCATCCAACGCATTCTGCGCGCAATCAACCCAAAACCGTCGCAGCAATGGGTGGAAATCGGGCCCGGTTTAGGCGCAATCACATTTCCTTTACTGGTCGCCGTCAAGCGCTTGGATGTGGTGGAATTAGATCGGACCTTGATTCCCCATTTGCAGGAACGCGCCCAAGCGGAAGACGGGGATCTGTGCATTCACAACGCCGATGCACTTAACTTCGATTTTGCCGGCTTGCGCCGCACTGATCAGCCCCTGCATGTGGTGGGCAATCTCCCTTATAACATCGCCACCCCCTTGCTGTTTCATTTATTGAACCAGCTGCCGGCTATTGCAGATATGCACTTCATGCTGCAGAAGGAAGTCGTTGACCGATTGGCCGCAGGACCACGGCAATCCGCCTACGGTCGGCTTTCGGTTATGGTGCAGTACCGCTGTCGGGTCGAACCCTTGTTTACTCTGGGCGCGGGCGCTTTCCGACCACCGCCGAAGGTGGAATCGGCCTTCGTTCGGCTGATACCCCATACCCAACCCCCCGTAGACATTATCAACGAGCAGCATTTCGCTTTACTGGTGCGCAGCGCGTTCGGGCAACGCCGCAAAACTGTGCGCAATACCTTGCGTGGCTTACTTGACGAAGCAGCGCTGGTCACTCTCGGCGTGGCTCCGAGCGCTCGCCCGGAGACCCTGGGGCTGGCCGAATTCGCTGCCCTGAGTAATTACTACAGTGAAGCCACTGGGGCGAATCTGAGCAAGTCGCTATAATATTTGCACCAAGCCAGCCGATGAGGAACCGAGCATGTCCCGAGCGAACAACCCGCTGCGCCAGTTAAACGCCAGCGGCCAGAGTGTCTGGTACGATGATATTCATCGCGGCCTGCTGACTTCCGGGGAACTAGCCCGGTTAATCGCGGAGGACGATCTACGCGGCCTGACGTCGAATCCTACGATTTTCGATAAGGCGATCACCAGCAGCGCCGTGTATGACGAGACGATACGGCAACAATTACAGACCTCACCAACGCAATCCAGCCGTGATTTATTCTATGCCTTGGCTATTGAGGATCTGCGCGCTGCAGCCGATCTACTGTTACCGGCTTATCAAGCGAGCAACGGCGTGGATGGCCGGATCAGTCTGGAGGTGTCTCCGGATTTGGCGCACGACACCGACGCCACGGTTCGTGAAGCGCGTTCGTTGCATGCCCGTTTAGATCGGCCCAACCTAATGATTAAAGTGCCGGCCACGCTAGCCGGTTTGCCGGCAATCACGCAGTTGATTGCCGAGGGAATTTCGGTCAATGTGACGCTGTTATTCGCCGTGGGGCGCTACGAAGCGGTGATCGACGCTTATTTGACGGGCTTGGAACAGCGTCTGTCGCAAGGAAGGTCCTTGGATCGTATCGCTTCAGTAGCCAGTTTCTTTGTCAGCCGGTTGGATAGCACGCTAGACCCGCTGTTAGCCGAAAAGCAGCCGATGCTACAGGGCAAGATTGCCATTGCTAATGCCAAATACGCCTATCAACGGTTTAAAGAACGCTTCAACGACACCCGATTTGCCGCATTACGCGCTGCCGGTGCCTTGCCACAGCGGTTATTGTGGGCCAGCACCAGTACCAAGAACCCCGCTTATCGGGATGTGTTGTACGTGGAAAATCTGATCGGCCCGGACACCGTTAATACTATGCCCCCCGCCACTTACCAAGCCTTCCGTGATCACGGCGTAGTCGCGAACAAACTGGAGACCGGGATAGAAACTGCGTTAGCGCAACTCGCTTCCTTGGCCTCGTTAGGCATCGACTTGCGTGCCGTCACCGATCGTTTAGAACAGGAAGGCGTGGCTGCATTCGCTCAGTCTTTTGCTAACTTGCTCGCCGGTCTTGAAGCTAAAGCCACCGATTTGACCGCTACTGTTTGAGCGTCGCCAGAGGAGAACAGACAATGGACTTAAAACATGATATCCAAGTCGATGTACAGACTTTTTACGTGGAAGAGCAATCCGACCCTATTGAAGAACGCTACGTGTTCGCCTACACCATTACCATCCGCAACCAAGGTACGGTGTCGGCGCGGCTATTGACTCGGCACTGGATTATCACCGATTCCAACGGCCATATCGAAGAAGTGCGCGGTGACGGCGTGGTCGGCGAACAACCGTATCTTCGCCCCGGTGAAGGCTTCCGCTACACCAGTGGTGCGGTCCTGAAAACGCCGGTGGGCAGTATGCAGGGGAGCTATCAAATGGTTGCTGATGATGGCAGTGCGTTCGATGCGGATATTCCCATTTTTACCCTGGCCATACCGCGTACCTTACACTGAAGCCCCGGTCGTTTTAAGCTGTGGCCGTCTATGCTATCGGTGATGTGCAGGGGTGTTACGATCCTTTGCAACGGCTGTTGGAGCAGCTGCGCTTCGACCCCGCTCAGGACATGTTGTGGTTTGCCGGCGATCTAGTCAATCGGGGTCCGCAGTCGTTGCAAGTATTGCGTTTGGTGCAGTCGCTGGGAAATCGGGCGATTACTGTCTTGGGTAACCATGATCTCACCCTGCTGGTTGTCGCCGCGGGGTTTCAGCAAGCGCGGCGCAAAGACACGTTTCATTCCATTTTGAAAGCCCCGGATCGGGAATCATTACTGGATTGGTTGCGCCACCGGCCGCTATTGCATCACGATGCGACGCTCGGCTTTACGATGGTTCACGCAGGTCTTGCACCACAGTGGGATTTAGCCCAGGCGCAAGCCTGTGCGGCGGAACTGGAGACAGCCTTGCGTGCTCCCGATCATCGGGATTTCTTGGCGCAGATGTTCGGTAACGAGCCGAGTCGCTGGAAAGAATCTTTAAACGGCATTAAGCGCTTGCGGTTCATTGTCAATGCCCTGACGCGATTGCGATTTTGCCATCCCAACGGCACCCTGGAATTTACCCAGAAAGGCCCCCCCGGTAGCCAACCAAAGTCGCTTTTGCCGTGGTTTGAGGTGCCGAAGCGACGCAACGCGGATTTGAATGTGGTTTTTGGTCATTGGGCGGCGTTAGGCTATTACCGAACCCACGGTATCTATGCACTGGATAGCGGCTGCGTCTGGGGCAAACGCTTGACGGCATTGTGCTTGGAGGAACCTGACCATGTGCAGTGGGTGTCGTGCTGAACTGCCCTCGTATTATTCGATAACCTTAATATTGGCCAAGCAGAAACATGCGGATAACTCCTTACCAATCTAATCCCCGCCGACCTTCTAGGTTCCCGATCCACGGTTTCACCTTAATCGAAGTCATGGTGGTTGTGGTCATTTTGGGCATTCTCGCTGCTGTGGTGGTACCCCGTATCATGGACCGACCGGATGAGGCCCGGATTATCAAGGCCAAACAGGACATCCGGGCGCTGAAAAGTGCATTGGACCTTTATAAGTTGGATAACTACGTGTACCCGACCACCGAACAGGGGCTGGAATCCCTGGTGCAGAAACCAACTATCCTGCCTGAGCCGCCGCGCTGGAAAGCGAATGGGTATGTGGAAACCCTGCCTAAAGACCCTTGGGGTCAGCCTTATCAATATCTCAATCCCGGTCAGCAGGCTCCTGTTGACATCTATTCACTAGGCGCCGATGGTCAACTCGGTGGCGACGGCAAAAACGCCGACATCGGTAACTGGAATCTGGACTCATAGCGGGTTCACCCTGCTTGAAGTCCTGGTGACGGTGTTGCTGATCGGCATCATCGCCGGGTTTGCGGTATTGTCGATACGCGGTAACGATCCGGCTGAACGCGTTGAACGTGAAGCCCAACGGTTATTCGCACGGCTGGAACTCAGTCAACAGGAAGCCGTGTTGCGCGGCGAACAGCACGGCGTTTATTTCTCCCCGACGGGTTATACGTTTTTACTGCTCAATCGCGAAGAGGAGTGGGGGATACCGGTTGATACCGACCTGCCACAATCTTATGAGTTACCGCAAGAGGTGCAATTGGCCTTAGTCGTTGAGGATCGCCCGGTCGAGTTCACGCAACAAAGATCGGCCCTTGAACCGCAGGTTCTGTTGCTATCCACCGGCGAAGCGACACCATTCAGTGTTTCTCTCGGTACGGTGTCTGATCCCAACAGCATCACGGTAACCGGTGATTTGACCGGACGTCTGCAGTGGGTCCGGCGCGATGAAACGCTTCCTGCATGGCTTCACCTTGCTGGAAATACTGGTGGCATTGGCCATCCTCGCGATTGCCTTGAGCGCTGTGATCAAAGCCACCGGCGAAGGCATCGGCAACATCGGTTATCTGCGCGATCAGACCTTGGCATCCTGGGTGGCGCTGAATCGGATCAATGCCATCCAATTAGAGGAAGACTGGCCGGCACTTGGCGTCAATAAAGGTCAGGCCGATATGGCGGGTCGGGAATGGGAATGGGAAGTGCGGGTCAGCGATACTACCGATGACGATCTGCGTCGTTTGGATGTCACGGTGCGGCAACGAGGTGACACAGCGAGCTTGATCAGCTTGATTGCGTTCAAAGGACGGACCGCTTCATGAACGTCCGGCGTCAGGCGGGGTTTACTTTGCTGGAGTTGCTGGTTGCGTTAGCAGTGTTTGCCATTCTGTCGGTGATGGCCTATGGGGGGTTGCGCAGCGTGTTATTCGCCGAAGCGGCGATCGAAGCCGAGGCACAACGATTGGCGCAAGTGCAAATGGCGTTTCATTTGTTGGAACAAGACATCACCCAGATCGTGAGTCGCTCGATTCGCGATGAATTCGGCCAACAGCAGGCGGCGTTGCTCAGCGGCGGCTTGCAGGATGATCTATTCACCCTGACCGCACGGGTTGGGCTAATCCGCTTAAACGAGCGCGCGCCGGTCTGCAACGGCTGAGCTACCGCTGGGAAAACTATCAATTATACCGTTTGCAATGGGATGTGCTGGATCGCGCCGGTTTAACTGAACCGCAAGAGACACTGTTGCTTGATCGGATCGAAGCGGTGCAAATCCGTTTTTTGGACCAGGAGGATAGTTGGCAAACCGTTTGGCCGCCGTCTACCAACAGCTCCGAGACCAACTTGGATTTAGTGCCGCGCGCTGTCGAAGTTCAGGTGTTATTGCAGGATTGGGGAGAAATCACCCGTCTGTTCTTGGTATCAGGTCGCTGATCGGTTTTCGTTCGCCGTCAATCGCGCCAGAAGGCGGGCGAGAGAATCACCAACACGGTAAAAATCTCCAGACGCCCCAGCAACATGGCTAGGACACCAAGGAGCTTGGCAGGCGTACTCACCGACGCGAAAGTGACCGACACCTCACCCAGTCCCGGCCCAAGGTTGTTTATGCAGGTAGCCACCGCAGAAAAGGCGCTGATCGGATCAAGCCCGGCGCCCACCATCATCAGCGTCAAAAATACAAATACCACCACATATACTGAAAAAAATCCCCACAACGCATCGCTCATGCGCGCCGTCACCAAGCGCCCACCGACATGCAGGGGCCGTACTGCGCTGGGATGGATCAGATAAAAAGATCTCCTGACCACCCTGCTTGACCAATAGCAGAATGCGCAACACTTTGATACCTCCTGCGGTGGAGCCTCCGCACCCACCGATGAAGCTGATGAAAATCAACAATAACGGCAAAAAGCTCGGCCAAGCGGAAAAATCCGCAGTCCCGAAACCGGTACTGGTGATAACCGACACCACTTCAAACAGGGAATTGGTCATCGCCTCGTGAAAACCAGCGTACTCCTCGAAATACCACAGCATCAAGGCGATCACCATGAGGCTCACAAAGATGAACATCAAAAAGGCCCGCACCTCGACGTCGCGCCAGTAGGGCGACAATGAAATAGACAGCGCTGCCCTATAGTGCACCGCAAAATTAATCCCACCGGCCAGCATGAACAAAACGGCGACCAGCTCAATGGCCACGCTGTTAAAATAACCAAGACTGGCGTCGTGTGAAGAGAACCCCCCGGTCGATACGGTGGCGAAGCTGTGCACGGTAGCGTCGAATAGAGTCATGCCGACCACCCAATAAGCACCAGCGCAAGCGACCGTCAACACCAGGTAAATCACCCACAGCGAACGCGCCGTCTGCACCAAGCGAGGCTGTAGTTTCTCCTCCTTCATTGGTCCAGGCACTTCGGCTGTGTAAAGCTGCATGCCACCGATACCGAGCATGGGTGCGAGTGCTACCGCCAACACGATTAAGCCCATACCTCCCAGCCACTGTAATTGGCTTCGGTAGTACAACACCGACGGCGGCAACGCATCTAAACCGATAATCACGGTCGCGCCTGTGGTAGTAAAGCCGGAAACCGCTTCGAAAAAGGCGTCCACGAAGTCCAGATGCGGCCCTATGATGAACGGAATCGCCGATAACAAACTGATGACCAACCAGAATAGCGTGACGATAACGAAACCGTCTCGTCGCTTGAAATTTCCCATGCTCCCGAGTGCAGGCAACCATAGGATCAAGCCGGTGACCAGAATCAGCGCAAACGAGAGCGCAAAGTGCTCGATTTCACCGTCGTCATACCACAAAGATACCAGCAGCGGCGGAATCATTGAAAAACTGAAGACTATGCAGAGAAACCCGATAATGCCTTGGACATGACGCTCCTGCAGCAAACGGGTGAAAGGGTGGTAGAACATGGTGTGGAAGGTATACGCGCATCAAACCAGGAATCGGACTATACAGAATCCGTTATAGGTCGTGGGAAAGATTATCGGCATTGTTGAAGGGAAATGCGTAACTCGTCATGCCTTGGCGACAAGACAGCTCGCCGCCAAAGGTGACAGCAGCAAAATAAACGACTACAGCAGCGAGCTGCTGTTACTTCCAATAAAAGGCTAA
>JAAUQA010000502.1 GCA_012032855.1 Candidatus Competibacteraceae bacterium | reverse complement strand
CTTTTTGACAATATTGCAATTTTTATCTTTCTTTTTCGACAACTGAAGACGACTTTCAATAAAGTCCAAATGATTTGCAAATATACCAAATGATAAAATCCTGTTTATCAATCCTTTGCATCATCCAGCTGCTCACCAAACCTAATCTAAGAAGTTAATTTAACTTTTGTCGCATGATTTATTTTAAGGTTGAAATAATTCTTATTTGTATATTCATGCCCACAGAAAACTTGAAGATTACCATCTTAATCAAGTTGCTCCGGTCACCAAGTCGTTAGTTACTTATATTCAAAGTTTCATCCAGTCGCATTGCCAAAGATTACGTTTGAATAAGGAATCCAAGGTGAGATGTGTGGAATACTATCAGTTTATATCTCTTGCTAATACAAAAATACTTTTTATTTTAATTATGAAATATATATCATTTTTTTAAATTAAGAAATTATCACCCGATGCGGGAACACAAATGGTGATGCAATTGGCATCCTATCGATACTTTGGACGTGCGGTGGCAACGTATGAATCCACTCATACCCGTCGTTTCCGACATGGGCGTACCGAAACGATTCGATCCGTGACGGGTCCAAGTCGTGAATTTTGTCGTCAGTTCAATTGCTTAGCAACCGACTATTGCTTGGCGAGCGCCAATTGGCAACCACCGGTTGGCAACCACACAGGGGGGCCCAGTGCAGGCACAGTGGCAAGGCTGTTGCAGCCATCGTAACGTGCCAGTCGATTCATGAACGAACACCGCAACGATACCCCGAGCTGTATTCCGCATCGTCAACCACTCCAGACACCCATACTGATCCGTTGCGCAGCAGCGTAGCCGCGGAGGCAACGGGCGAACATGCGGTGCGCGCACTGGACGCGGCCACCGATCCGGTGACCAGCGCATTGACGCGGTCGGCGCAGGCCTTGTTGACCCGGCAGTCGGCCCAGGGTTTCTGGCATTTCGATCTGGAAGCGGATGCGACGATTCCGGCCGAGTACCTGTTTCTGCAGTACTTTCTGGGCCGCGTTGACAACGCGCGTGAGCAGCGCATTGCGCAGTACCTGCTGCGCACGCAGAACGCGAGTGGCAGCTGGTCGCTGTACGATGCCGGTCCGGGTGATATCAGTGCAACAGTAAAAGCGTACTTCGCGCTCAAGCTGGCCGGCCAGGCTGCGGAAAGTGAACCCATGCTCAGAGCGCGTACCTGGGTGCTCGCCAACGGCGGTGCCGAAAAGGTCAACGTTTTCACGCGCATCACGCTCGCGTTGTTCGGACAGCTGTCGTGGCGGACGGTGCCGGCGATGCCGGTCGAAATCATGCTGCTGCCCAAATGGTGGTTTTTCAACATGAGCCGCGTATCGTACTGGTCGCGGTGCGTGATCGTCCCCCTGTTGATGATATTTGCCGTGCGTCCGATACACCGCTTTCGCCCGGAGCAGGGAGTAGCCGAACTGTTTCATTGCCGGCATCCGCTGGATCTGCACACGCTGGACCCGATCTGCAGGCCACTGCTGTCGCTGAAGAACCTGTTTACCGTCCTGGACCGCGTCATTCGCCTGCTGCAACCGGCGATACCGGTCTGGATACGGAACCGGGCCATGCAAAATGCGGAGGCCTGGGTCCGCGATCATATGCAGGGTTCAGGTGGCATTGGCGCAATCTATCCGGCCATGGCCAATGCCGTCATGGCGCTCAAGGTAACGGGTGCCAGCGATGATGATCCGGATCTGGTGCGCACCTTGCAGGCCATCGAGGATCTGGTGCTCGATGGCATGGATGAAACCTACGTCCAGCCCTGCCTGTCGCCGGTGTGGGATACCTGCCTGTCACTGACCGCGCTCACGGAATCGGGTGCACCTCCGGACAGCCCGGCCGTGCAACGCGCCGTCGAATGGCTGTTCGACAACCAGATATTCAGCAGTGGTGACTGGGCGCAGAACGTACGGAGCGTCGAACCGGGCGGCTGGTGCTTCCAGTTTGAGAACGAGAAATACCCCGACGTTGATGATACCGGCATGGTATTGCTGTCACTGTTTCGGGCAGGCGCGCATCAGAAGCCGGAACGACGCATGCGGTTGACGAAAGCGGTGAACTGGTTGCTGGGAATGCAGAACACTGACGGCAGCTGGGGAGCGTTCGATGTCGGTAACGATGCCGAGTACCTGAACAAGATTCCGTTTGCCGACCATGGTGCGCTGGTCGATCCGGGTACCGCCGACCTGACTGCGCGTTGCATCGAGGTGCTGGCTATGCTCGGCTACGACGCCAGCTATCCGCCGCTGGCGCGGGCATTGGCGTTTCTGCAGGCCGACCAACTGGACAACGGGGCCTGGTACGGACGCTGGGGCGTCAATTACATCTACGGAACCTGGAGCGTATTGTCGGCCGTCGGCATGCTCGCCGGTGAAGACCGGCAAAAGCCCTATATCCGCAAGGCGGCAAGCTGGCTGAGGTCGGTGCAGAACGCCGACGGCGGTTGGGGTGAAAGTTGTGGCAGTTACGACGACCCGGCACTCATGGGGCGTGGTGACAGCACGCCATCACAAACGGCCTGGGCGCTGCTCGGCCTGATGGCGGTTGATCCTGAGCCCGACGACGTCATACGGCGGGGTATCGACTACCTGCTGGATACGCAGAATGCGGCCGGAGAATGGGACGAAACAGCCTATACGGGCACCGGGTTCCCGCGGGTTTTCTATCTCCGCTACCATGGTTATGCGCGCTACTTTCCATTATGGGCATTGGCAACCTACGCGCGACAGCGGCGCGGTATGCCGACCCGGCAGGAGATCGTCCGGACCCCCGGCAAGATCGAAATTGGTCCGCTGGCCGACAACGCTGCCGCATAGTCTGTCGCTGTGCGTCAGTCGGTGAACACCGCGCTGTAGTGGTCGAAGCGCAGACCGCGATCCCGCAAGTGGCGCCACAGGTCACCGGCCAGCGGCAGGTCGAGGTCTGCCGGATGTATCGATATCCGTAACGGCCTGCCGGATATTCGCGCCATGCCGGCGGCAGCGAAATTGGTCGCCCGCAATACCGGTACCCGCCACGCGGCATCCGCCCGGTAACCGGTTACCGGGCAGGTTGCAAAGCAATGCGTGTGAGCGTCATAGATCCCGCTTAATGTCTCGTAGTATCGAAACGGCGCGTTGGCTAGTAACCTGCGACTGATGCTGCCCATCGCCCAGGCCGGGGGCACAGTAGATCCGGGGTGCCGGCAGATCGTGATCCATGAACCAGCGGAAGTTGGCTTCGAGCAGGGCCATGATCTCCGGCGGTGACAGGGCCAAGTGCTCGGCGACGTTGCGGGACAGAACCAGGCCATGCAGGCGGTGCCGGATTCCACCCCAGTTACTGATGACGTGCCGCCAGCCATGACCGGCCAACTCGATACCAGCCGATGCCCATTTCCGTAACTGGTCGAT
>JAAUQA010000501.1 GCA_012032855.1 Candidatus Competibacteraceae bacterium | reverse complement strand
TTTAACAAAATCAAACACTATCGTCGTATCTTTTCGCGTTTCGAGAAAACCGCCAAGCACTTCATGGCGTTCCTGCATTTCGTCGCTTTCCTCGTCTGGACTCGATGAAATGTCAACAGAACCTAATATCCTGCGCGGCAAAAGCCAGTCCGGGTCCATGAAGGCCATTGACGCCATCCATAAGGGTCTTGCCGATTGTCTGTGTGCGGATTATGCGCCAGCTACGCTAATCGTCGTGGTTCTGCGGTTGCCGGAACAATCCGAGCTTGATCTGCCTAGTGCTATCCGCATGGTCACGGCAAATCCGGCTAAGGCTGCTAAGCTGGACGATCGCGGTATGATCGAAGTCGGCAAACGAGCCGACCTGGTCGCCGTCGGTCAACCCGGCGGCCTGCCGCAAGTGACGGATGTTTGGGTGCATGGCAAAACCGCTTACCGTGCTCGCTACGATCATGGCTGAGCTTTGCTGAGTGGTGCCGGGCATCTGCAGCAGGGCAAGAATGCTAATAACGGCATAGCCGCTTTTCTCAACAGCCATGTTGGATAACGCCTATCTGTTAATCGGCGTTTCCGTGCTGATGCATGTAACGTGGAATTTGCTGGCTCGCCAGGTGGAGGCCAAAGCCAACTACATCTGGTGGGGGTTGCTGGCTCATCTCATCATGCTGGGCCCGTATGCTGTGTGGAGCTTGGTGAATAACGCCCATTGGGATAGGTTCTTGCTGCTGTCCTTGGCGGCGACATCAACTGCGAACACGGTTTATTTCATCGCTTTACGACGCGCCTACCATTATGCTCCGGTGGCGTTGGTCTATCCGTTAGCCCGGAGTTCTCCGTTATTGATTGCGCTGTGGTCATGGCTGTTCTTTGCCGAAGACATATCATTCTTGGAGTTGTCGGCGATCAGCGTGAGTGTAAGCGGGTTGTGGATACTGGCGGCTTCGTCTCGGTATGCCGATACGCGACATGCGTTGCCTTGGGCGGCATGCGCCGCTTTTGCCACCAGCCTTTATTCGCTGAGCGATAAGGTCGCCGTCAGCTATCTACCGGGATTTTTCGAACAATTGGGGTTTATCACGGTTGGCTACAGCGCGTCGTTCATCGGTTTATCGGTAGTTCAGCGTTATGAGACCGGTCGCTGGATTCCGGCATTCAGACCGTCCTGGACCAAACTGGTGGTCGGCGGTTTGTTCATCGGCACTGCTTATGCGCTGATTGTCAGAGCGATGCGTGATTTACCGGCGGCTCACGTGGTTTCGTTTACTAACACGGGGATCGTATTGGCGGTCTTGCTGTCGATTTCGGTATTCCACGAGCGAGCGCATTGGCAGCAACGTCTCTATGGAGCACTGGTTGTCAGTTTTGGGCTGATTCTGCTTGGCTGGGGCAGGTAGTTTGCCTCGCCAGAGGCATTAGTTTGAGTGGGCGCACCGGTTCTCCCTGTCAGTCTCACAACTACTGTTTTGATAGCCAAAGCATGTATTCTTTGATAGTGTTGCCTCATCAACAGCGGACTTGGCCGAGCGAACTTTACAAAATCACTCGCATCCAACCGACGGCTTATACCGTAAAACCTGTAACTGGTAATTGCCCCAATATTCGGCCAAATTCATACCGTCATGTTCAAACCGCTACAACGCTGGCTCCAGTTCATTCTGGTGATCAGCTGGTATTTAACCCGGTACTGGGTAGCAGCATGATGGTCCACGCCGATTCTGAAGCAGACTCCATAACGACAGCCGTATCATACACAACAACAGATCATGCTGGCGATTCCTTAGTAGCCGATCACCACTGCGACTCCCCTGCCTCAACAGCAACTGACTGTTGCTGCCCGATGGCTTTTTCCGGGTGCGGCGGTAGCGCCATTCATGTCACATTTGCCTATCCTTTGCTCCACGGCACTCCCGACTGGCAACCCACCGCCAGCGCCTATTGGCAAAACCGCTTGATCGACGTCATCCCCGTCCACCGCGTTTGTTCTCCTAGCATCCGGCCCCGCTAGCGGGCCAGCCATTCTTCATCCTGAATACAGCCACTGTTCGCGTACTGACTCGCGAGGTCTATGCGTGGCGGTACGGCTTTCTCGAATGACTGTTAGGAGCTCTCATGCTTATCAAAATCGTATTAACGGCCGCTGCCCTGTCTCTATCCACCGCCAGTCTGGCCGACGCCGGCCATGAAGACATCGGCAAACCGGGTCAGGCGTCCGCTGCTCAGCGCACCATCGAAGTGATGCTGGGAGAAATGTATTTCAAACCACAAGATCTGGCTGTGAAAGCCGGTGAGACTGTACGTTTCGTGGTGAAAAACGAAGGCCAATTATTGCACGAATTCAATATCGGTACGCCCGCTATGCACGCTCATCATCGCGAGGAAATGGCGGAGATGATGGAACACGGCATGATGACTCCGACCGGCGTCAATCCGCATATGATGCACGCAGACCACGCCGAGGGCATGGGCCATATGAAACACGACGACCCCAATAGCGTGCTGGTTGAACCCGGAAAGACGATGGAGCTGGTGTGGACGTTTCCCCGTTCCGGCACCTTGGATTTCGCCTGTAATGTCCCCGGCCACAGCGAAGCTGGCATGATCGGCAAGCTCACCATCGGTCAGTAAGGAGAACATCATGATGCGCTACTCACTTCTCCTGGCCGTGCCCGCCTTGCTGGCTATCCCGGTGCAGGCGGCCACCTACGATCTGACGATTGGCAAAACCCCGGTCAAAATCACCGGAAATACCCGCACCGCCATGACCGTCAACGGTCAACTGCCGGCCCCGCTATTGCGTTTCAAGGAAGGCGAAGACGTCATACTGAATGTGACCAATACCCTGAACAGCGACAGCTCATTACACTGGCACGGTTTTATCCTGCCGTACACCATGGACGGCGCGCCCGGTTTCGGCTTCGACGGCATCCAGCCCGGCGAGACTTTCACTTATCGGTTCAAGATTCAACAAAGCGGCACCTACTGGTATCACAGCCACTCGGGGATGCAGGAACAGGCCGGGCTGTACGGACCGATCATCATCGACCCGCTAGAACCCGAACCGTACCGCTACGACCGTGATTACGTCGTCATGCTCTCAGACTGGACCGATCAGGACCCGCACACGGTCATGAGCAAGCTGAAAAAGCAAAGCGATTATTACAATTACAGCCAACAAACCGTGGCCGATTTTTTCCGTGAAGTGAACACCAAAGGCTGGGACGCCACTGTTAAAAACCGGCTTGATTGGGGCGAGATGCGCATGATGGCCACCGACATTGCCGACGTGACCGGTTACACGTTTCTGGTCAACGGGCAAACCCCGGAGCAGAACTGGACCGCCCCATTCAAACCCGGTGAGCGGATACGGCTGCGGCTGATCAACGGCTCGGCCATGTCAATCTTCGACGTGCGCATCCCCGGC
>JAAUQA010000072.1 GCA_012032855.1 Candidatus Competibacteraceae bacterium | reverse complement strand
ATTAGTGCAACGGATCGGCCATACCGCCACCTTATTTCGGCACAATCCCGACAAGCCGCGCATTCAGTTGCCCTGATGGGTGGTAGCGACTACGACTATACCCAATACGCTGTTAAGCAAATATAACGAAGCGCTCACGCCGTGCCAACGCGCAAACTCCGCATTGAGACCCTGCGCTTTAAATGTCGCCAACATCGGCTGCAGGACGAACTCCCCCACCACGATGATGGCAAGCATCGTTGCGAGTAATGCAGTGCGCCAACTGAACCATCGCTCAGATCGGGTTTTGTACCGTGTGAACAGCAACAACAGCCCACCGCACACCAGACCCAGATAGCTTTCAATGCTAAACAAGCGTCCGGCGATCATGCCGGCTAACGCCCGATCATCCAAAACTTGAAACAACGTGGGCGCCACGATGAAACCGATAGTCCACAAACTACCGATCCATATTACGGTCAAAACCTGCTCGCCAATGCGGATGAACCTAGGCGGTAACGGCGGCAACGGCAAATCCCCTGCTCAGTATCATAATGGCTCGATTGTAAACGATTAAGGGTTACCTTGTGGACGAGAATGAACTGAAACAACTGTTAGTGCGCGTCAAACATGGCGATCTTGCGGTTGAACAAGCGCTGTTGAAACTCAAAGATTTGCCCTTTAAGGACTTGGTTGACGCCAAAATCGATACCCATCGGGAATTGCGCACCGGCTGCCCGGAAGTGATCTACTGCGCCGGCAAAACCGTGAATCAAGTCCGGGCTATCGTGGAGTACATGCTGGGCCGGAACCACAATATTCTAGCCACTCGCGCAACTGACGACATGTATGCCGCTGTCGCAGAATTATACCCGGCGGCGCGGTATAACCCGCTGGGACGAGTGATCAGCATCCAAAAGAATGCCCCGGCGATGACCGCAACCTATATCGCTATTGTTACTGCCGGCACTGCGGATCTGCCGATTGCTGAAGAAGCGGCGGAAACGGCTTTGCTGTTCGGTAACCGGGTAGAACGGGTAGTGGATGTGGGCGTAGCAGGCATTCATCGGTTGTTTGCCCAGCTGGAACTGATTCGAGGCGCTAGAGTCGTTATCGTGATTGCCGGCATGGAGGGCGCTTTGGCCAGCGTTGTTGCGGGATTAGTCGACAAGCCGGTTGTCGCGGTGCCGGCGAGCGTGGGTTACGGCGCGAATTTCGGTGGCTTGTCGGCGTTGCTCAGCATGTTGACCTGTTGTGCCGGAGGGGTCGGCGTGGTCAACATCGATAACGGATTCGGTGCCGCTTTTCTAGCCAATCAAATCAACCGGCTATGAATCTGTAGAGCGACTTAAGTTACAGCGAATTAGAGCTGGTTTCGCTGCTCACATCCATCGCTGGTAACACCTGTGCTACTTCTTCTGCCGTAGTCAAACCGGCGGCAACTTGATAAGCGGCGCTGATCCGCAGCGTGCGCATCCCCTCTCGGCACGCTTGGTCACGAATCCGGGCATTATCGGCATCGGCCTGAAAGAGACCGCGCAAGCTGGGGGTAACCGTCAGCATTTCATACAGTCCCGTGCGGCCTAAGTACCCAGTGTGGCGACACTCCGGGCATCCTCGCGAACCGCCTACCCGGGCGGGCGCGGCAATTTCCCAAGGATGAATCAGCGCATCCCATTCTACCGGGTCAATGGTTGTCGTAGTCTTACAGTGCGGGCACAACGTGCGGACCAGCCGTTGAGCGACAACGCCGATCAAGGTGCTTTGGATCAGGTAATGCGGCACGCCAATGTCTAATAACCGGGTGATGGCTGACGGCGCGTCATTAGTATGCAGGGTAGATAATACTAGATGGCCGGTCAGCGCTGCTTGCACCGCCATTTGCGCGGTTTCCAAATCGCGAATCTCCCCGACCATAATGATGTCCGGATCTTGGCGTAACAGGGTGCGAATACCCTGCGCGAAGGTCAAATCGATGCCGGGTTGGACCTGCATCTGATTGAATTCCGGGGCGACCATTTCGATGGGATCTTCCACCGTGCAAACATTATTGTCGGGACGCGCCAGATACTTCAGTGTGGAGTACAGCGTGGTGGTCTTACCCGAACCAGTGGGTCCGGTGACCAGCACGATACCGTGCGGTCGCCTTATCATGGCCTGCCAGGTTTCCTCCTCCCGAGGCGAGAAGCCGATCTGAGCGAAGCTTTTTACCACGATGTCGGGATCAAAAATACGCATCACGCATTTTTCGCCGAATACGGTCGGCATCGTTGATAATCGCAGCTCGACTTCTCGGCCCGCTGGGGTGCGGGTTTTAATACGACCGTCCTGAGGCCGACGTTTTTCTGCGACATCCATGCGCCCTAAAATTTTCAAGCGGCTGGTGACAGCGCCCATTACGGTGGGAGGTAACCGGTACACATGATGCAATATACCGTCGATACGAAACCGAATATTGCCTTGCTCGCGGCGGGGTTCTAAGTGAATATCGCTGGCGCGCTGCTCGAAGGCGTATTGCAATAACCAATCGACGACCTGAACCACTGGCCGGTCCTCCGCCCCCAACGCGCCGCCTTGTCCCAATTCCAACAATTGCTCGAAATTGAGAATGCCCTTGGCGGTATGGCCTCTGCCATGCGCATCGCTCGCTCCGGCAACAGACCGCGACAGGCCGTAAAACTCCAATAGATAGCGTTTGACATCCAGCGGATTAGCAATGACTCGGTGGATATCTAGGTGCAATAAATGCCGCAGGTCTCGTTCCCATTCAGCAAGAAACGGTTCGGAGGTCGCGAAAGTTACCTTTCGACCGTTGACGGCTAACGGTAAGATCTGATAGCGCAGTGCGTAAGCGTAAGACACCACCTGGGTTACTGCGGCGACATCTACCTTGAGCGGATCAATGCGGCAATAAGGAAAATCGGTTTTCTCGGCCAGCCACTGAGTAAGCGTTTCGAGACTAAGCGATTGGTGAGGCGGGCGCAGGCTTTTGAGTTTGCGATTGGCTACGATGACCAACGGGTGCAATTCAGCAGGACCTTGCCAATGTTTTTCAGCACTCAATTGATCGGCGTCTTGCTGATTGATCAAGTCGTCAGCGACCAGTTTTTCCAGCACCTCCGCCAGGTCCAGACGGTGTTCTGGAATAGCTTTGGGTGGGGCGGATTGTGCCAGGATCCCGGAAAAATCCATAGTTTGGAATTGCAACTTTAATGATAGTCAGAAGGTGCTAAGTTAAGCCGGATACCGGATTAACGTCAATGAATGACGAAAGAACTCATGCTGCCTTTGGTTGAATTAAAGTGAATTATTGTACGTGATGCAACACAGAGCATCGTTGCAACGATTCAGTTATACTCTGTCGCCTTATGAGCCTACGGGCTTACTCACTGGTCAACCGAACGCGACGGCAGGATGGAAAAGACTTACGACCCCAAAACCCTCGAACAACATTGGTACGCGATTTGGGAGCAAAGTAGTTACTTTGCTCCCAGCGGACAGGGACTGGCGTATTGCATCATGATTCCCCCGCCCAACGTGACCGGCACCCTGCACATGGGACATGCATTTCAAGATACGGTTATGGATACCTTGACCCGTTTTCATCGGATGCGCGGCCACAATACCTTATGGCAACCGGGCACCGATCACGCCGGCATCGCTACCCAGATGGTGGTCGAACGCCAGCTCAATGCCGAAAGCAAAACCCGTCACGATCTGGGCCGCGAGGGCTTCATCCAGCGGGTTTGGCAGTGGCGGGAGCAGTCCGGCGTCACCATCACTCAGCAGTTGCGCCGCATGGGGTCCTCGGTGGATTGGAGCCGAGAGCGCTTCACGATGGACCCCGGCTTGTCCGAGGCCGTGCAGGAAGTGTTCATTCGCTTGTACGAAGAAGACTTGATCTATCGCGGCAAGCGCCTAGTGAACTGGGACCCGGTACTGCGCACCGCAGTATCCGATTTGGAAGTTCTAAATGACGAGGAAAACGGATTTCTTTGGCATATCCGTTATCCACTGGCGGAAGGCGGCGGCGATTTAGTGGTGGCGACCACCCGCCCGGAAACCATGCTGGGCGATACTGCGGTAGCGGTTCACCCCGAAGACGACCGCTATAAACATCTGATCGGGTTGCATGTCGCACTGCCGCTGACCGACCGCAATATTCCCATCATCGCCGACGAATACGTTGATCCTAGCTTCGGCACCGGTTGCGTAAAGATCACTCCCGCCCATGATTTTAACGACTATGCGGTGGGGCAACGGCATGATTTGCCGGTGCTGAACGTGTTTACTCCCGATGCACGGATCAACGAAAACGGTCCCGAAGCATACGAGGGTTTGGATCGTTACGAGGCGCGCAAACTCATCGTGGCTGATTTAGAGGCCGCTGGGCTGTTGGAAGAGACCAAGCCCCATAAACTCGTGGTACCGCGCGGTGACCGTAGCAATGCGGTGATTGAGCCGTTTTTGACCGACCAATGGTATGTCCGCGCCGTACCCTTAGCCGGTCCGGCTATTGCAGCGGTCAAAACCGGACAGATTCGGTTTATTCCGGAAAACTGGGATAAAACCTACTACGAATGGCTGAACAATATTGAGGACTGGTGCATCAGCCGGCAGATTTGGTGGGGCCACCGGATTCCCGCCTGGTACGATGAAAATGGCCAGGTCTACGTCGGGCACGACGAGGACGAAATTAGAGCCAAGCACGACATCGACCCACGGGTGGAACTGAAACAGGACGACGATGTACTGGATACCTGGTTCTCTTCTGCTTTATGGCCGTTCTCGACGCTGGGTTGGCCGCAAGAAACCAAGGAACTCAATACCTTCTATCCCAGCAGCGTGCTGGTTACCGGCTTCGACATTATTTTCTTCTGGGTCGCCCGGATGATCATGATGGGCCTCAAGTTCATGGGCAATGTGCCGTTCCGCGAGGTTTACATTCACGGCTTGGTACGGGATCAGGATGGGCAGAAGATGTCCAAATCCAAGGGCAACGTGCTGGATCCCATTGACATCATCGACGGCATTGAACTGGAAGAACTGGTCACTAAACGAACCACGGGACTGATGCAGCCGCAGATGGCGGCGCGCATTGAGAAGTCAACCCGCCGGCAATTCCCGGATGGCATCCGCCCCTACGGTACCGATGCACTGCGCTTTACCTTCGCGGCATTGGCGACCACCGGCCGCGATGTCGTGTTCGACTTAGGTCGGGTAGAAGGCTACCGCAATTTCTGTAACAAACTGTGGAACGCGGCCCGCTATGTGTTGATGAATACCGAGAGTCAAGATACCGGACTCAAGGACGACTCAGTGGAATTGAGCTTGGCTGATCGCTGGATCGAGTCCCGTCTACAGGGGGCCGTGAAGACGGTCGACGAATCATTGCGCAACTACCGGCTGGATCTTGCCGCGCAGGCCATTTATGAGTTTCTCTGGAGCGAGTATTGCGATTGGTATCTGGAGTTATCCAAACCGGTGTTAACCGAATCAACGGCCAGTGAAGCGGCTTGCCGGGGCACCCGCCGAACCCTGGTGCAGGTGCTGGAAACGGTGTTGCGACTGGCGCATCCGATCATGCCGTTTATTACCGAGGAAATCTGGCAACGAGTGGCCCCGTTGGCGGGTGTGCCCGGTGAAACCATCATGTTGCAGTCCTATCCGAAGGCAGATGCCAAACGGGTTGATGAAGCAGCGGAAACGGAAATGAACTGGGTGCAACAGGTTTTGCTGGGGGTTCGCCGTATCCGCGCCGAGATGAATATCTCGCCGGGCAAACCCCTGCAGGTGTTGTTGGCCAATGGGTCTGAGACAGACCGGCGACGGCTGGCCGACAAC
Organism: Candidatus Competibacteraceae bacterium; assembly: GCA_012032855.1. The sequence goes on along the minus strand of JAAUQA010000072.1, from coordinate 4,600 downwards.
CACGTCTATTTAGCCCGCCTGGGACGCTTATCGGCAATCGATTGGCTAAACATGGACAGCGCGGAACCGGAATCCGCGATTGCGTTGGTGGGGGAGATGAAAATCCTGATTCCGCTGGCCGGCTTAATCGATAAGGACGCAGAAATCGCCCGTTTATCCAAGGAAATCGACAAGCTGAACAAGGAATTGACCAAAAGCGAGGCCAAGTTGCAGAACAGCGATTTCATCAATCGCGCCCCCGCCCCGGTGGTTGCCAAAGAACGCGATCGTAAGCGGAAATGCGTCAAGCGGTGACTCGACTGGACGAACAATTACAACGTATGCAGCGACTGTAAGCGAGCACCTTACAGTCCCATCATGACTCGCAGCAGCGAAGGAGAACACGTGGATCAACTCAACAAACCGAATCGGGTCAAAGCCCTAGCGGATAAATCTCGCGATAGCGTCGGCCGTGTCGCGCATCTTTACAACCCGCGCACCTGGAAGGAAAAAGGCTTGTTTTGGACTGCAGGTCTAGCCTTGGTGACCTACGCGATAGTGGTTGTCGTGCTGGGTATCCTGTGGTCGCGGGAACCGGATTTTTTGACGTGCGTGCCAATGCGTTGGAAAAAGTCGACGGGGATGAAGCCAAGCTGGTACCGGGAGTGATCACCACAGCAACTGTCATGCACGTGGCCGAGACGCTGTTATACAAACCGGGCGGTTATCTGAGCAACGATATTTTTCCACCGGGCTTGTACCTGGACAATATGCCGAACTGGGAATTCGGCGCATTGCTGGAATTGCGCGATTCATTGCAAGCGCTGCGTAACGATTTCAGCCGCTCGCAAAGCCAGTCTGTAGAAGATAAGGATTTGACGATTGCCCAACCCAATTCAATTACGATTCCGAATCCTGGATTCTGCCGTCCACGGAATCCGAGTACAAGAAAGGTCTGAGAGCCTTAGAAAGTTATCTCGGCCGATTGCATGACGAACAGGCGCAAGATGGCCAATTCCTCACTCGTGCCGATAATCTGCGCGAATATCTAGTGATAGTGGAAAAACGCCTGGGTAGCATGGCGCAGCGGTTAGGCGCCAGCGTTGGGCAGTTGCGTTATAACCTCAATTTAGCGGGTGATCCCAACGCCCAGCAGTCAACCTCTACCCCTTCGCAGGAATTGGTGCAAACGCCGTGGTTGCAAATTGACGATATATTCTATGAGGCCCGCGGCTACACGTGGGCATTGCTGCATATGCTGTACGCGGTAGAAATCGATTTTCGCCAAGTGCTGCGCGACAAGAACGCCGAGGTTTCATTGCGGCAGATTATCCGCGAATTAGAAAGCGCCAACGACCCCATGTGGAGTCCGATGGTATTGAACGGCACCGGATTCGGGCCGTTGGCCAATCACTCCTTGGTTATGGCGTCTTATATTTCTCGCGCCAATGCCGCCATTATTGATCTGCGCGGATTGTTGCAACAGGGTTGATCAAGCAACTGACGCATGGCGGATTTTAAAACTCACCTCATCGGTGCGGCGGCAGTCAGCGGTGTTGCGGCAACCAGCCTGATGCTGGCGGGCGTTGCCGCTCACCAGCATGTCATGACTTATTTCGTGCTGGGCACTGCCGGTGGATTGTTACCGGATGTCGATTCGAAAAGCTCCGTGCCTTTTCGCGTGGCCTTCAATCTGCTCGCTGTGATCTGCGCTTTTTTAATGGTGCTGCATTTCAGCGGGCATTATTCTCTGTTGGAATTAACCATTGTATGGACAGTGTGTTTCGCCGGGATACGCTACGGATTATGCCCATTGTTCGTCAACATGACGGTGCATCGTGGACTGGTTCATTCCATCCCGGCAGGCATCATCGCGGGTTTGATCAGTGTGATATTGGCGTCTCGCGGGCTGGGGTTTCCTGCTGCCCATGCCTGGCTGTGCGGTTTGTTCGTGTTTCTAGGATTTGCGGTCCATTTGCTGTTGGATGAAATGTACAGCGTGAACCTATTCGGCATGAAGCTTAAGCGCTCATTCGGCACGGCGTTTAATTTGGGTAGTTTGAAAAATCCGCTGGGCACCATGAACATGTATCTGGCTATCATCGGCCTGTATTATCTGGCGCCCTCCCCCCAGCCCTTTTTGGCTCAACTGGCGAACCCGGAACATTACCGGCAGTTACTCAGTCGGTTATGGCCGGGCAGCGGTTGGTTTGATGGATTATTTGCGCCGCTGCTCGGAGCAGTCTAGTTACTGTTTTCCGCTTCGCGCGGGTCGCCCAGCAGATAATGTCCGGTGATTTTATGAAAGGCTGCAGAAGTACGGGGCCCGGGATGGCCATCCACTCTGACGAAAATCCCTGGAAAGCGGTTGAGAAACGTCTGCAACTCGGCAATCTCAGGCAAAGTGCCGATATCGATATAGCGTAAAACCGGGGTATCTCCTCCATCGGCGAATTCAATCATTCCCCGCTCGGCAAGCCGTCGTAACAATACCGCCGCACCACAGTGCAGAAAAATTGCCGTGTCATTCCAGGTTTCGTCAGTGACGTACTTACCCTGCTGATAATGGGTGGAATAACTCCACAGATAAGGCGAGGGCACTTCGGGATGATGCAACCGGTAATTCCAGCTGTTGTAGTCTTCCAAGCAGAATAACGTGCCGGCAATGCTCCAATCCTGCCACTGATCCAGATGTCGCAGTTGCAGGGCGTCAATCGCACTTTCTTTCCAGCTGAAAGGCGGTTCACCGGTTTGCGGATGGCCGTCGGGCAGATGGCGGGTTCGTTCTGTTAACGGATCACCGTTAATGTAAATGGCAAGAAAAGTCTCGCTCGGTTTCGAGGCGTGTAACACGCCAACGTACAAACCTAGGGAATGTTCAAGGTTTTGCCAACGTATTGATAACGATTCCGGTCAGCGAAGATCCCATCAGTGATGGTTTCGATTGCGGCGTTTTTGTCGCTGCGCGAAACGCAGGTAGTGAAAAGGCGGTTATACTCCGCCCGAAGTTCTTCAGTTAGGGAAATCCTGCTCATGATTTTTCTTGGTGTTGTCGGCGGTCGATGGGAAAACTTTACACGCCTGCAGCATTCAGCACCAGTTGCACAACCCCCCAAATAACGACAATAAACACCAAAGTCAGCACTAAACCGGCGATGATGAAATGGAATGCTTTGCCGTGGGTGAAATCGCGTTCCCGATTTTTTTCGCTTTGCACGCCGAAAAAGGAAGCCAATACACTCAGAACGACTTGCAAGATATTCGGTGCTTTTTGCTTGTCCATGCTGTGCTCTGGTTATCCCAGGCCGTGTTCACGGGTCGCGCTGAACCGGATCTCCGGCCAGCGCTCCTGAGTCAATTGCAGATTGACCCGGCTGGTGGCCATGTAAACCAGCTCGCCATGATGATCCAAAGCCAAGTGATCGTGGACTTTGTTTTTGAAATCTTCCAAACGCTTTGGATCCGATCCACTGACCCAGCGCACGGTATGGGTGCTAATCGCTTCGAATAGGCAATCCACATTGTATTCGTGCTGTAAACGGTATGCCGCGACATCGAATTGCAAGACACCGACCGCGCCGAGAATCAAATCGTTGCTGATCAAGGGTCGGAACAGTTGAGTGGCGCCTTCCTCGCAGAGTTGTTCCAAGCCTTTTTGCAACGCTTTGAGCCGCAACGGATCACGCAGTCTGGCCCGCCGGAACAACTCGGGGGCAAAATCCGGAATGCCGGTGAAGCTCAGGTCCTCGCCCTGTGTCAGGGTGTCACCGATGCGGATCGTACCGTGGTTATGCAAGCCAAGAATATCCCCGGGTAGGCTGCATCGGTATGCTCTCGATCTGAAGCCATGAAGGTCAATGCATCGCTGATCTTGATGTCGCGACCGAGCCGCACATGACGTAGTTTCATTCCCTGCCGATAGGTGCCGGAACACACGCGCAGAAACGCTATCCGGTCGCGGTGAGCCGGGTCCATGTTCGCTTGAATTTTGAACACAAAGCCGGTAAACGGCTCTTCTTCGGGAGCCACCTCGCGGTCACCGGTAGTGGGGCGTGGTTGAGGCAGCGGCGCATATTCCACGAAGCCGTTGAGCATCTCCTGCACCCCGAAACTGTTCAAGGCAGAGCCGAAAAATACCGGGGTTAAGCGGCCTTCCAGGTATTCGGGGATATCGAACGCATGACTAGCACCACGTACCAGCTCAATTTCTTCACGCAGCTGTTGGGCCTGTTCGCCGAGTAAGGCATCCAGTTCGGGGTTGTTCAATCCGTTGATGATTCGGCCTTCATGAAGGCGCGCTTCACTGTTGGGGTCATAAAGGTGGATAAAGTCATCGTATAAATGATAAACCCCCTTGAGTTCCCGGCCCATACCGATGGGCCAGGTGATCGGGGCGCAGCGGATATTGAGAATATCTTCGACTTCGTCCATCAGTTCGATCGGATCCCGCCCGTCTCGATCCAGTTTGTTAATGAAGGTGAATATAGGCGTATTGCGCAGCCGACACACTTCCATCAATTTGATGGTACGTTCCTCAACGCCTTTGGAGCAGTCGATCACCATTAACGCGGAATCGACCGCTGTTAAAGTGCGATAAGTATCTTCGGAAAAATCCGCATGA
>JAAUQA010000500.1 GCA_012032855.1 Candidatus Competibacteraceae bacterium | reverse complement strand
GGCGGGTTTCTCCTCAAGGATCGGTGATAAACGCAACATCGATTTGCCGGACGAGTTTAACAGCTGCACTTGACCGTTTTTATCTACCACAAAACGGCGGACTTGTTCGCTGACTTCAAGAAATTTGACCGCCTGTTGCAGGAGTTCGGGTTTACAGGCGCGGCGAGTGGTTGCCAGTGGCCCGAATTTGAGCTTGTCATCCGCTAATGTGGCGGTGCCGGTGAACGGGTTACAGCCGGTGTGACCGGTAACGCGTCCGTCTTCCTCAAAACGAATAAGCGCCTTTCCTTTGGCCTCAGCCTGTTTTCCGGCGATCTCTTTCACCTGCCATTCGGTTCCAGGCAGGGTGAACGGTTCTTCTTCGACGGTTGCGGTTTTCTTCACAGGCCAAATCTGCTTCCAGTCGTCTTTCATGCTGGCTACGACCCAGCCGCGCTGCGGCGCTTCGCTAAGCGCATCGACCAATTTACCGCTGCTTTGCGGTTCGGCATCGTAAGCATATTCTCTTGCGGAGTCGGTGTGATGCACGATTAATCCAAAGCTGGGCCGCGGATTACCGATCGTGGTGTATTGCAGCATCGCCAGATCGCCGTCGCTGTTGCCGAAGCTTGCGATCGGGCGACGACCGATAAATTGATGAATACCGACCGGTTTGCCGGCCTTATCGTCAACGAAAAGGTGGTCCGTGGTCTTGATCAAAACCGGGTTACCGGCGCGCAGCTCGAATTTCGGTAAAGCGGTTGAACCGATCACTTGTTCCGGGGGAATGCCATAAACCCGTTCGCTCCAGACCCGCATGAAATCCGCTCCACCACCGGAAACAATAAACGTCTTGAAACCATTGGCGCGGAGATAATCCAACACCTCCAACATCGGTTGATAGATGACCTCTGTATAGGGCTTGCCGAAGCGAGGATGTTTCGCCGTCGCCAACCACACTTCGACGCGCAGCTTGAATTCGTCGGTGCTCATGCCGGCGTGAGTCAAGCCGAGAACGCGCATCAGACCGGCGTGATGGTCTGCAAGTAGCGTTGCAGTATCGCCCGTTAAGACCGCCTGCATGTACTGGTCTGCTTGCCAATCCGGATGAAATGGCGCGAGGCGTTTGACCTCATCGAATGCAAAAGCCAGTTGGGTAGGTACGGGGTTCTCCGGCCACAAGGTACCGTCGTTGTCGAACACTGCGATGCGTTCCGGTGCGGGCACGAAGTCCGGCGATAATTCTTGGGTGACCCGGGTGACGAAAGCGATGAGGGCTTTTTTGGGCGCGGTGTCATTCCAGGAAGATAACGGATCGGCTAAGACTTGTGGGTTTAACACTATCCCGCCAAACAGCAAGGCAAAAATGTAGGTGAATCGATTCACGATAGTCCTCCGTTGAAAACTCCAAACCTAACAAAACAGCGAAGTTAGAGAGTAAGTACATACAGTTTGATTTAGCTTGTGTGGCTAAGACTATGCCAGCCATAGCATAATCTCAACTTGTATTAGCTTTGGATAACTACCCGGTATGCCCGAAGAAATCACAATACCCACCCGCTACCTTAAGCTTGCCGCCCGCGCTTGGGGTGCTGTCGATGCGTTACCCGTACTTGCTTTGCACGGTTGGCTGGATAATGCCGCTAGTTTCGACCGTCTTGCGCCTTTGTTGAAAGGGGTGCGCCTAGTTGCACTCGATCTACCCGGCCACGGGCTGTCCGAGCATCGTCCAGCCGGTATGCATTATCATTTCATTGATTTTATCCAGGATGTGGTCGCGGCGGCGGATGCCTTGAACTGGGATCGCTTCGCGTTGCTGGGTCATTCGTTGGGTGCGGGCGTGGCTAGTTTTGTTGCGGCGACTCTGCCGCAGCGCATCACGCAATTGGCGCTCATTGAGGGGCTAGGACCGTTATCCGGGAATCCCGGTGAGGGACCGGCGCAATTGGCAACATCAATGACCCAGATGAATCAGTGGGAACGGAAGAATCTGCCGGTGTATACCAACGTCGATGAAGCTGCACGCGCCCGTCATGAATTGACCGGCCTTTCCCATGAGGCAGCGGTTATCATCGCCGCGCGCGGAACCAAATCAATGGGGTCAGGTCTTGGTTGGCGCAGCGATCCGCGTCTGACTCTGAAATCACCGATTTATCTGACTGAAGAACAGGTGCTGGCTTTCCTGGGTGCTATTCAGGCGCCGACTTTTTTGGTAAGAGGCGAATCAGGTTATTTGCTTAAGCGGGAATTCATGGCCAAGCGCTATCACCAGGTCGCCAATCTGACCGTGAAAGCGCTGCCCGGCGGGCATCATCTGCATCTGGAAAATCCCGAACCGGTGGCGCATGCGCTGAATGGGTTTTTCGAAACTAGGCGGGTTTGACGGGAGGGTGTTGGAATGGACGGGCCTGGATAGACCCGTCCGATTTAACAAAGCAATGGCGTTGAAAATTATGGCATCCAGCGTCCGCTAACCGGGCCGTCACTGGGGGCGCCGAAGATATAACAGTCATCAGTGCCACAACCATCCCACATTCCATTGCCGTTACGATCCAGGAACCAGCTACCCTTGCGGAAGACGCCGACCCTATCGACACCGGTGCCGTTCCAATCGCCGGCCACGGGACGATCATTAGTAGTACCGAAACCACCGCCGTTATCAACTTCAATACAAAGGTCCTGACCGCCGTCATCAAGGCAATTATCCCAGCGGCCGTTGCCGTTCAGGTCGAGATACCAGCTGCCTTTGCGGAAAATGCCGACCTTATCGACATCGGTGCCATCCCAATCGCCGGCCACAGGAAGATCATTAGGGGAGCCGAAGCCGCCATTCAGGAAGCAAATGTCCTGACCGCCGTCGGCGAGACACTGGTCCCACTGCCCATTGCCATTAAGGTCGAGGAACCAGCTGCCCTTGCGGAAGGTGCCGACCTTGTCGGGTTGGTCCGCCCCACCATCACCACACAGCTCAATGGTGATATCGTCGACGAAGAAATTGGTGACATCGGACCCGGGTTGAGTAGTGGATTCGAAGCGCAGGGTATGCATACCGCCATCCGCAAAAGCGCCGATATCGACCGTCACCTCGGTATAAGTGGGATAACTAGGCGCATCGGCCTGAGTCACGGAGAACACGGTAGTTCCATCGATCTTGACATTCATCAGACCGGTATTATTAGCAATAGGGATCTCAAGATAAAATTTCAGCGTTGCGCTAGTAGCGGTTGGAATCTGCAGAGTTTGATCTACGGAACCGGTCTCAACCACGCTGGTACCGCCTAACCAAAGCCACCAAGCGCCACTGCGGGGGCCGCTACCACCGCCTAAACCGCAGGACATTTTCGTCGCACAGTGGTGTGTCGAAATTGGTAGAAGCCTCATTCCAGGATGGATTGGGCGTGCCGGCTTCGAAACCGCCATCTGCTACCGGATCGGGTAACGGGTTGGGGCATTC
>JAAUQA010000499.1 GCA_012032855.1 Candidatus Competibacteraceae bacterium | reverse complement strand
GTCCAAACGCGCCGATTCTCCAGCAAATTGGCAAAAGCGGTAGCGGCGATTTCGACGCCGAACAACGCTTGATCGCCTTGGGCAAAAGCCGTTTGAAAAGAATCGTCTTCTCGCGTTTCCAACGTCGGGTCAAGCAGACCCACGAAGACGGCCTTGCCGTTGATGTCGAGGGGTTCGTGCAAAGCCCGCTGATAAGAAACAGTGCTGATGCTGCTGGCGGGACCATAAAAATCGAGATAGCGCCAGTTGTCGCCGCGATACATGGCGATCAGCGCATCGGCTATCGCTTGCTTACATCCACCGATGTCGCTTAGCCGTAGCTGGGTTTGTGCCTGTTGCGGGGCCGATTGAATCTGAGAACGTAGCGTTTTGATCAATGCTAGCAGCGGTTTGGAGTGGTGCTTAGAGAAAGTTGTGTCGGCAATGGCGGCATCGTTCAACAATGCGGGCGACACCCCACAGTTTTCCAAGGCGTACGCTTGTAGAGCGACGACGGGCAGTGTCGGTATCCCATCAATTTCCTCTTTGAACAGCCAAAAACTGGTGACGGTGGCCGAGGTTTTCGGCAGTGGAAACGGCCCCCAGCCTGCCGCTGCCTGCGCCAGTTCGCGGATTGGGGCAAACTGCTGTTCAGTAAATAGCTGTAATGGCGAGTTCTTTTTTTCAGCGCGTTGACGCTTGTCCAATTGTGAAAACAATATGGCATTCTCGGCTCGGCGAAAAGCCTGGGCCAATAAGCGGTCATGTTCAGCATTGCGAGATTCTTCAAAATAGAGATCGAAGACAATCACACTCGCTCCCTGATCGGTTAATTTATTGACCAGTTGGGCATGTTGGGAGCGAGGCCAAGGTTTGGGTAAGCGGGGCAATCCGAGCCTGTCAGCAGAGTCCTGGTCGATACCGACAATTACCACCTCGTCGGGAGCAGTGCGGGGACCACGCAGTTTGAATAACCAGTCAAGATCGGTTTGCAGATCTAGAGGGAGAGCGATTAGCACGATATTGGCAACGATGCCTAATAGTGCCGCTATCGCGCCTAATCGTAGTGCCGGCCGCGTGACCATTTGACTGAATCTGTTGCTCAACACGTTTAACAGTATTTCGATGAGGTTACCGACTTATTTAAACATTCTTTTGACAGTTTCTTGTAAACCCTAAGATAATGAAAGAATAACAACGTAAACAGTTGTGCATTTATCATTTGGCGTTGCCTAATGCACCTCAACTAGCAACTGATAGCTATGCCGTCATTTGTCACTGACCCACTCGTCATGCCGTTGGACTCTACGGAAGTTCAGCTACTGTGCCAGTATGGGACAGCCAAACTGTTCCCAACGAAAAGCATTTTGATCAATGAAGGCGACAGCAGTGACAACTTATACGTCATCCTTGACGGTCGGGTTCGCGTTTACGTCAGCGATGCAAAAGGTAAGGACGTAACCCTGTGTATCCAAAGGGCGGGCGAATTTTTCGGCGAGATGGCTATTCTTGATGGGCTGCCACGTTCCGCCTCGGTTATCACGCTTGAGCCGACTAATCTCTGCGTCATTTCCAATTCGGGGTTTAAGCGATGCCTTCAGGAAAATCCTCATCTGCCGGGTAAATTACTGGTATCCGCTGTGTCCCGGGTTCGCGAGCTAACCGAGAATGTCAAAAACTTGGCTTTGCTTGATGTGTACGGGCGAGTTGCAGCCACCTTGGATCGTTTAGCCATCGATAAGGATGGCGAACGGGTGATCGAACGGCTTACTCATCAAAGCATTGCCAGCATGGTGGGTGCTTCGCGGGAAATGGTCAGTAAGATAATCCGCAGCTTGCTAATAGGCGGTTATATCAAGAATAACAAGGGCTTAATCGTGCTCAAAAGAAAGCTTCCGCACAGTTGGTAAAGGCATCCTGAGCCACCACTATATGCCATACATTCAGAATCGTTGATAACCATTATCATTGGGTATTTTTTCACAAAAATTTCGGTAATATTTACATAGTATTAAGTCGATTATCTTGCTATAAATAAAAGTAAGGGAGTTCCAAGGTAGGGACAAGGATAGTGGTGAGGCTGGGATGCCTCCACAATTAGCAGAGGAATCGAGGGCATATCAAATTGTGGTTATCAGGTTGATTACTCAGGTTATATAGGAGTTCCAGGACGGGACAAGGATTATAACTGGGAGGCAGGGACGCTTCCTTCCCAAGTTGTTGGTGCGCTGAACTCTGCTCAATCCGTTGTAACGGATTCCCCGTTCCAGATCCCCGCAAATTTGCTTGCTTTCTCTGCCGTTGAGGCGGTTAGGCTGTTCGATTCATACTCCGTTATCAAGCAGTATGATATACTGCTAGTCGATTGATCTATAAGTCCATAGCGCCCGTTTAACGGGTAACCGTTCCCTCGACCCGAACTGCTTCTTGATAAACATGATGAGAAGTCGTAGGAGGCAATATGTCGCAAATGCAGCCCGCGAATCATAACGGTAGCAGTGGGACGCGAGTCGGATTGGCGCTGGCGGGTGGAGGCCCCTTAGGACTCATTTATGAAATCGGCGCTATACACGCTTTAGAAGAAGCCTTAGAGGGCGTTGATTTCAACAAACTCCACGTATACGTGGGTGTCAGCATCGGTGCGGTCACCGCCTCAGCCCTGGCGAATGGATTTACCACAGCCAAATTATGCCGTATTTTCGTGCGCAACGAATCACAGGCGTTTCCGTTAGATCCCGAGAATTTCTTAAAACCGGCTTTCAATCAGTACGTAAAGGGTATTAGTGCTGTCCCTAAACTGTTTGTTGATGCTTTATGGAGCTTTGTCAAAAACCCGGACGATAGAAGTTTGCCGGCTGCGATGAGCAGACTTAGTCGCGCCATTCCTCCTGGATTCCTGGGCAATGAAAGCATCGGCCAACTGCTGGTTAAACTCTATAACAGTCGCAGCCGTACCGATGATTTCCGGAAACTGAAACGCAAAATTGTTTGTGGTAGCGACCAAACCTGGATACCGGGGAGGCGGTAAAATTCGGTGCGCGGGGTAACGACCATATCCCTATTTCAACTGCAGTGAAGGCCAGTACCGCGATGCCGGGATTGTTTCCGCCGGTGGAGATTGAGGGTCGATATTACGTGGATGGCGGTTTACGGAGAACCCTTCATGCCTCGACTGCGCTATCATCCGGTGCGGAACTGCTATTTTGTATCAACCCGATCGTGCCGTTCAATGCCAAGCTGACCCCGCCGGACAAGAAACGCTATCACTCCTTGGTCGAGGGTGGATTACCGGTCGTTCTGTCGCAGACGTTTTACGCCATCGTGCACTCGCGCATGAAGATCGGCATGTCCAAATATGCGACTCAGTACCCCAACAAGGATGTCATTCTATTCGAACCCAACAGCGGCGATGCGGAAATGTTTTTCAGCAATGTATTTAGCTTCGCCAATCGCCA
>JAAUQA010000498.1 GCA_012032855.1 Candidatus Competibacteraceae bacterium | reverse complement strand
TGTCATCCGCAGCGCCACCCAGAAAGGTTGACCCGCTTGCACTGCTTTGGCTTCGCTGATGAGTTGGACTTGGGTATTGTCGGTCGCAACCGGATTAGCTTGAAGGACCGACGGTAACGCGAAAAAGAGAATCAGCAGTACAAGACCGGCAAGCCTTATGGTGGGTTTATATATCATACATACGGACCTGTGTGACACAGACCGTGGCTTTGCCCCGCAGCCACCAGTCCGGAAAGCCCTTTCAAAAAAGGGTTCTCACGTGTTTGCTCGGCTCCCCTGTCCTAGAGGATATAGCGATTGCGATCGACTTGTCTATTTCGTAGTCAGGAACAGGCACGGCGAGCCACCATACCCATGCACTATGACTGTTTGTTTATACGTCGGGAAAGGCTTGCGGGATGCCCTCAACGGTGCATCCATTGTGGCTATTGGCTATTGGCTATTGGCTATTGGCTATTGGCTATTGGCTATTGGCTGGTGGTTGCGGAATCCCGGCGGCGCGCGCGAAAAAAAACTCGCAAGAGTGTGCTGCACTCATCAGCCAATACACCGCCGGTGACCTCGGCCCGGTGATTCAGGACTTCGGATTGCAGGATATTGAATACGCTGCCCGCCGCTCCAGATCGAGGATCGCTCGCCCCGAATACGACACGCCCCACCCGCGCATGAATCAGCGCACCGGCACACATCGGGCAGGGTTCCAGGGTCACATAAAGGGTAGCACCCACCAGTCGGTAGTTGCCCAACTGGGTGGCGGCTTGGCGCAGCGCCAAGACTTCCGCATGGGCGGTAGGATCGCAGACGCTGATAGACCGATTGAAACCGGCGCCATCATGCGGTTATCCATAACCACCAGTGCGCCGACCGGTACTTCCCCGTATTCAGCAGCCTGCTGTGCTAAAGCCAGTGCCTGTTGCATCCACTGTTGGTCTGGATCTACTCCCACTCAATGGTGGCCGGTGGTTTGCCGGAGATGTCGTAGACGACGCGGGAAATGCCATTGAGTTCGTTAATGATGCGCCGCGATACTAGGTCCAAGAATTCATAGGGCAGATGGGCCCACTGTGCAGTCATGAAATCTGTGGTCTCCACGGCCCGCAGCGCAATCACATAATCGTAACAGCGCCCGTCGCCCATCACGCCCACTGAACGCACCGGCAAGAACACGGCGAATGCTTGGCTCACTCGGTCGTAGAGATCGTGACGGCGAAGTTCCTCAATGAATATGGCATCGGCCCGCCGCAGCAAGGCCACGTATTCCGGCTTTACCTCACCCAACACCCGTACCGCCAGACCAGGACCGGGGAAAGGATGACGATAGACCATTTCCGACGGCAAGCCCAATTCCAGCCCCATCCGCCGCACCTCGTCCTTGAATAATTCCCGCAGCGGCTCCAGCAATTGCAAGCGCATCGCTGCCGGCAGTCCGCCGACATTATGGTGGGATTTGATGACATGAGCCTTGCCGCTGCGCGCGCCAGCCGATTCGATGACATCGGGATAAATCGTACCCTGCGCCAGCCAGCGGACATTGGGCAATTTTGCCGCTTCTTCCTCGAACACATCGATAAACAACTTGCCGATAATTTTGCGCTTGTGTTCCGGATCGTCACTGCCTTGCAGGGCCGTTAAAAACCGTTCGGCAGCGTTGATACGCAGTACCCGCACGCCCAAATGCTCAGCGAAGGTGGCCATGACTTGCTCGCCTTCGTTTTGGCGCAATAAGCCCGTATCGACAAAGATGCAGGTCAGTTGCTTGCCGATGGCACGATGCAGCAGAGCAGCCACCACAGAAGAATCCACACCGCCGGAGAGCGCTAGCAATACTTCGTCATCACCGACTTGGGAACACACCGAATCAAGGCTATCTTCGATGATATTCCCGGTATTCCACAGCATCTCGCAGCCGCAGATATCCAGCACGAAGCGGCGCAAAATACGGGTACCCTGGCGGGTGTGAGTAACTTCAGGATGAAACTGCACCCCGTAAATCCGTCGTTCTTCATCCGCCAAACCGGCAATCGGACAGGTCGGGGTACTGGCGATGCGCACAAATCCCGGCGGTAGTTCGCTGACTTGATCGCCATGACTCATCCACACATCCAGCATCCCATAACCTTCCGGCGTAGCATGGTCTTCGATGTCGCGCAATAACGTAGAATGGGCATGCGCCCGTACCTGAGCATAACCGAACTCGCGGTGGCTCGAACTCTCTACTTGACCGCCTAGCTGCACTGCCAGGGTTTGCATCCCGTAACAAATGCCCAGTATAGGCACCGGCAAATCCAGTACCGTTTGCGGGGCACGAGGACCTTCGGATATCGTCACCGATTCCGGCCCTCCGGATAAGATCACGCCCTGCGGCTGAAAATCACGAATCGCGGATTCATCAACGTCATAGGGGTAAATCTCGCAATACACGCCGATCTCGCGAACGCGGCGGGCGATCAATTGGGTGTATTGGGCACCGAAATCCAGAATCAGAATCCGGTTAGAATGAATATCGCGGGTAGTCATGTCAGCGTTGCAGGTCCGGGCTCAGGTCGATTGAACCGAGTCAGTCGGCTCGGTAATTCGGGGCTTCTTTGGTAATCGCAACATCGTGAACGTGGCTTTCCCGTACCCCGGCAGCGGTGATCCGCACAAATTGTGCACGGGTGCGCATCTCCTCCAGGTTCCTGCACCCAACATAACCCATGCTGGAACGCAGTCCGCCGATCAACTGATGGACGATAGTCGACATGCTGCCTTTGTAGGGCACTCGGCCTTCGATGCCTTCCGGTACCAGCTTTTCATTGGCGTTGCCTTCCTGGAAATAACGGTCGCTTGAACCGTGTTGCTGGGCCATCGCGCCCATCGAACCCATGCCACGATAGGTCTTATAGGAGCGGCCCTGATAGAGTTCCACTGCACCCGGCGCTTCTTCGGTACCGGCGAACAAACTGCCGATCATCACCGAATGCGCCCCGCAGCAATAGCTTTGGCGAAATCGCCTGAATAGCGGATACCGCCGTCAGCAATCAGCGGCACGTCGAAATCACGCAACGCCTCGGCCACATTGAAAATAGCGGTGATTTGCGGCACGCCGACCCCGGCGATGATACGCGTGGTGCAGATGGAACCGGGACCGATACCGACCTTGACCGCATCCGCGCCGGCTTCCACTAGATCGCGGGCAGCAGCAGCGGTGGCGATATTACCGCCGATCACTTGCATATGCGGGAACTGGGTTTTCACCCAACGCACCCGGTCCAGCACGTTTTTGGAATGACCGTGGGCGGTATCGACGACGATCACATCCACCCCCGCATTCACCAGAGCGGTCACCCGTTGATCGGTATCACTGCCGGTGCCGACAGCGGCACCGACCCGCAAACGGCCCAGCGCATCTTTGCAAGCGCTGGGATAATCGCTGGATTTTTGGATGTCTTAACGTGA
>JAAUQA010000497.1 GCA_012032855.1 Candidatus Competibacteraceae bacterium | reverse complement strand
TAATCTTTATCATCTCGCCCCCTGTACCTGCACGGTTGCGACTTCCGAACCAAACAATAGGGTGAGATTGCCGCCCAATTTGGTGGCGGCCAATGGCCGCCGTGAGGCGATCTGTTGTTCCCAGGCAGTGTTGGGAAAGCGTGCCAAGTAGGGTTCCAACCAGGCTAGCCGATTGGGTGGCGGTCCACCTTCAGGAAAATCGACTTGCTTAACGCCGGCACGCGTCTCGAAGTAAGCAGCGTCTTGCAGCGATTCGATCACCCGCTGCACCAGTCGATGCAATGCGCCATCGCGGGCGGCGTAGAGGTCAAGTTGGTTAGCGGCACCCAGTTCAGCCAACATGACCAGCGGCGCAACTGCATAAAAGTGATAATCGCGAGCCCGCTTGCCCCGTTTCAATTCCAGTGGTAAGGCGCCATCGACTTCGATTTGCTCAATGCCGAGTCGGTAGCTGTCCATCCCCCAGTCGAATAGATCTCGCCGATTCGCCGCGATGCCTGCCGCCGCCACTCCAAGTCCGTTCCAATAGCGATGATTCGCGCTTGAGGACGGCGCGTTGGGCCGACTTTCTATGAAATTGATGCTGTCAGTCGCCAGGCGAGCCAGCCAATTTTCAATACGGACTCGTTCGGCGGTGTGGTCGCCGGGTAATTCATTAAGCTGCAAATAACTGAGCGCTAGGGATGAGAGTAGCGGTCCCCGGCCCAGATTCGCCTGTAGCGAATCCATTTGGCTGAGCGCATCGGCAACCGCCCAATCGTTAAGCCAGCGCAGCGCACAATGGCCAAACGCAGGTAGTGCATGTTGTCGATAATTATTGGCAAGCTTAACCAACTGTTTAGCGTAGCTGCGTACAGGGGCGATTTTGGCAAGATAACGTTGCCGCGCTGCCGGATTGATGGTGGCTCGTTTGGGATCTGCGGCGCTATAAATACTGTTGGTCGCTAGTTGCACTATTGGGGTTGGTGTAACCGGGCAAGCGAAGGCGTGTTGTCCGGACACCGGCATCTGTTGCGGATAGGGTGAGCGCAATGGGGGAACGCTCTGAGCCACAACGATGCTCATTCCGCTGTCACTCAGCGATAGCGTAAAGATGGGTAGCGCACAAAGTAATACGCGGTTAATTTTGTTCAGCAGGGGTTTCATCGCTTTGTGTCGCAGCAGTTTCGAAGGAAGAGTGATCGTCGGAATTGGCCGTTTCAGCCGCAGAGTACGCAGAGTAAAGGCGATTCAGGCTGGCTATGGCTTGAGCATCGCCTCGCTGTGCGGCTCGTTCCAACCATGCGCGGGATTCTTGCCGGGATTGCAACACACCAAGCCCCACAGCATAGACGGCAGCCAATTCCCGCATGGCGACGGTGTCACCCTGTTCGGCAGCGCGGGTAAACCAGCGCACACTTTCCGGCAGATTGATTGCCGCACCGAACCCGCGTTGGTACCAGCGTCCCAGCTCCCGCATGGCCCGTACCGAACCGTTTTCCGCCGCTGCTTTCATGGCTGCCAAAACCGCCGCCGGGCTATGCTGTTCTCCGTCCCCGCCAAGTTGATTGTGATACGTCATGGCTAATTCGAAATGCGCTTTCTCGTCGCCGCGCTCGACGGCTAGCCTCAACCAGCGCATTGCCTCAGCCGGATCGGGATCGCCGCCCCAACCCGCTAAATACGCTTTGCCCAGCTCCCGCATGGCCTGGGTCTGACCCAGTTCAGCGGCTTTCTTCAGATAAGCCAATGCCTTAGCCGGGTCTGGCGTAACACCCATACCGCGTCGATGAATACGCGCCAGACGGTTATAATCGTCCTCGTCCGGTGGGAAGTGTTGTAACGCCCGTTGCACCCAGTACCGCGCTTGCTCGGGATTGCGTCGACCGTCCACACCATCGTAATAAGCTTGTGCAAGATCCAAAGCGGTGCCGAACTCACAAGGCGGGGTCTCGGCAGCGCGGGCTAGCCAGTTTTCGTGCTTTTTCCTTATCGTCATCGTTGCCGCTTGCCGCGGCACGGCGAGCTAACTCCAGCATGGCCTTGATTTCACCCGCTTCGGCTGCTGCCTCAAGCCAGGACTGGGCCTGTTCAGCAGTATCTGGCGCGCCCGCTTGACCGGCATAAAATTCGGCCAGGTCCAACATCGCCTTGTTATCCCCTTCAGCTGCCGCCTGTTTAAGCAACTGCACGGCGCGAACCGGATCAGCTTGTACCCCGTCGCCGCGCCAGTAACGCCGACCCAGATCCCGCAGTGCGCTGGGATAACCGGTTTCGACAGCTTGCTCGACCCAGCGCTGGGAAACGGCTAAATCTTGGTCGAATTCTTCGCCTTCCGCATAGGCCCGCGCCAAGCGCATCATGCCGTGGCCGGCGTTGTTACCCGGCGCGGTGGCCCGTTCCAGCCATTCACGGCTGAGTTCGGGATCAGCAACAACACCCAACCCATCGCGATACGCTAGGCTCAGTTCGACCATGGCGGAGCGATTGCCGGCGTTGGCGGCACGTTTGAAAAACAGAAAGCGGCGCGCCAGTGCATCGGCATCACTGCTCTGCGCACTGCGTTCGGCGAGGGCCAACAGGCTGACTGTACTGCCCTGCTCAGAAGCACGATCCAGCCATTTACCGGCTTTCTGTGGGTCCGGTTCGACGCCGATACCGCAGGTATAGATGTCAACCATAGCTTCCAGCGCCTTGACACTGCCGTGGCTTGCCGCTTGGCGGAATAGCCGTAACGATTTGATTTCATCGCGTTGGCCCGCTCTGCCATCTCTATAGAATTGCGCGAGCGCCACCAGCGCGGTGCGACCGCCGGCTTCGGCAGCCTGCCGATAGAGTTCTAAGGCCCGAGCATTATCCGGTTCGACACCTAGCCCCAGTTCGTAAGCTTCGGCCAGATCGGTGACCACGGCGCGTCGGATCGGTCGCAATTGAGCAGCGCGTTCCAACCAGCGCACATATTCAGGCAAGTTCCGCGGCTCGCCGTAATCACCCCGATACACGTGGGCGAGCAGTTCCATAGCCTGCCCATGCCCCCGTTTGCCGCTTTCCGCCAACCAGTGTTCGGCTTGGGCGCGATCTGCAGCTATGCTGTCTCCCAGCAACAGCGCCCGACCCAATTCGTACATGGCTTGAGAAGAGCCGAGTTGAGCGGCGGTTTGCCATAATTCAACTGCACGGATCGTCCCCTGAGATCCCTCAATGCCCACGCCGCGGCGGTATAGATTGGCCAGCACCAACATGGCATTTTCTTCACCGGCTTGCACCGCCGCTGCCAACCATTGCGCCGGCGAACTGGTTCTCGTCCGGCTCAACGTCGTTCCCGTCCGCTTGCCACCGCTGCGGGAGCGCGCGGCGGACCTGCCGCTGCTGATCCAGCACTTCGTCGAGCGCGAGAGCCTCAAGCTGGGCCGCGAGGCGCGGCCCTTGTCTCGGCGTGCGTTCGAGCAGCTCCAGGAGCAT
>JAAUQA010000496.1 GCA_012032855.1 Candidatus Competibacteraceae bacterium | reverse complement strand
TAGCCGAAATCCAGGCCAAAAGCCATGAGCGCACGGCTAATCACGCTTTGGATGACCTCACCAAACAGGCTACCGCGCTGCACGAGCATCCGGGGCTGAGCACGTTTTGGCAACAGGTCGATCACCAAGCGGTGAGTGGTCAGACAACACGCGCGGGAGTATTCCAAGCGATGGCGAATGAAGCCGACCATCCACTCAAAGAACGATTGGCCACAACGATGAATGCCGATCCCATGCTGGCCAACGCGATTCACCAAGCCTACAACACCTTCGATCGGCTGAGCACCGCCTGGGAAAACTGCGCTGCGGCTTACCGAAAGCGGGTAAGACCTGGGCACCGTCCACAGACCAGGTCCAGCGGCTGCAAGCTGCTAGCCGGGACACACCACCGATCAAAGATCACGCCGTGCTGGCTGAAATGGCGGAGCGACTGGTGAACACACTCAAACAGGTTTACCACGCTATCAAGCAAGGTCCGCGTGCTGCCGCGACCTCCCCCGCCTCGTCCCCAGGTCAGTAGCCTATGGACAACCCACGCGATCCTTACGACGAAATTTTCATCATCGCCGTTCTACTCCTAGCACCGTTTGTGCTCTGGTGGCTGTGCAGCGATGTCTTAGTCATGGGGATGTTCCGACTCAAGCTGGCGCAACTCTGGCTGGTTGAGGCCGTATGGGGAAGTGATACCGAGAGAGTCGAACTGGCCCGCGCCCTGCGTGGCGCACTGACCGCACCGGATCAGATAAGCTTTACCGCGTTCACTTTCGGCCTGGATGCGGTCGGTCGCTATCTGCGCTTGCCGGTATGCCTGGCGCTGTTGCTACTGAGTGGCTATCTACTGGCTTTCCATCCAGCGGAGCAGTTTCGCCGGCGCTTCGATCTCCACCGCTTAGCGGAAACCCAAGGCGGGCATTGGCCGTTTGCGTTGCACGCGCTGCGCCGGGGCAATCTGGATCTGGCCTTGGGTGATCCACAGTGGGGTATGGCGTTATCCGCGCGAGAATTTGCTGAACGCTACGCATTGTTGGAGGACGCGCCGGAGCGTAATGAGACTCGGGGCGCGACGATCAATTTGCGTTCAGAACCTACGATCCGGGTGCTCGCCGAGCAGTTGGGTGAGCCGTGGGCACAGGCCCCACTTCACGCCCAAGCACTGGCCGGGATATTCGCGCTCCGGATCGCTAGTTTAACGGTAGATAGTGATCAGGACGCTGAGCGGCTGAAACAAAACGCCTTTGCCGCGCTGCGCGACTTGTCACACGCCGCCGCACGGCACAAAGTGGGTGGCTATCTTCCGCCACCGACGGCCTATCAACGTGTCATTCAGGAGACCCAAGCGGTGCTCAAAGACACGGAAAAATTGACTCGCCAGCACGCCTATACACAAACCGTGCTGCTGCGGTTGTTAGCTGAGGCCCGTCAAGGTGGCGTATTGCCGCCTGCCTTGTTTACCTGGCTCAAAGGGGTAGACCGATCCTTGTGGTTTGCCCTGTCGTCGCTAGGCCGAAGAGTGCCGTTTGCAGAGGCTTTGGGTGCGATGGCCCATTATCAGGCTGAAAGCACCCTCGGCGATGCCCTGCCGTCACCCTGCGTAGACGCCGCCGTCGAAGCCCTGCAGGCTGAACTGCTGCGCACATTCAGTTCACCACCATCGGCTGCTAATCCACCGTCATAAGTACAGTTTCTCCAACTCTTGAGGACGCCATCATGTGGACCATTCACCGTACTTCCTCACCGCAACTCCGACTGGTTTCGGGGGCCATCGCCCGACGACAAGGTGATCAGGTCACTCTGTTCCCCCTAGTTCAAAAAACCGATCCAGTGGACCTGGGCTTGCTGGGTTTGCCTGAAGGCGGGGTTGCCGTCACAGTGAAGAGTGGCGAGAAGCAACCCGAAGTCATCGCCAGCTATCCCAATCGCCGGTTGGCGAGGCGGCAATTGGCAAACCTCGGTGTTAACCCCAATGCCTGGGGTTGGCTGGACTGGTTGGGTCGAGGTTCGCTTGCCGCTGTCATCCTATTTATGGTCTGGTTCCTGTTCTTTTTGCCGGTTGATCCCGCCTATCGGGCAGCGAGCGTACCGGGTAGTTTAGATGCGATGCCGCCAGCACCGGGTGGGCCATCAGCCGGGGTGCCTGTCGCACCTGCGGTTGCGCCACCGGCATTGATCGACGATCCTGCGGTTATGACGACGCCGCACACTGCGTCGAGGGCATCCGAACCGTCACTCTTTGATGAACGGTTGCCCGCCTCCTCCCAGCAATAACCCACTCAACGCACAACTGATGGCTAACGAACCCCTCCACGGCCTCGATCTGGATCTGGCGGCCAGTGCCCGGCAACTGCAACGGGATTACCGCACGCTGGGCCAGCGGTTTGCCGCTGCCTGGCGGCGGCCCCCGGTACTGGGTATCGTCTGTCTAGTGGCGGCGGGTATGGCCTGGTTTTATCCAGCACTGATCGATGTTGTGATTGTGGTGGGCCTAGTTGCGGGAGTGACCGCCTGGTGGCAACGCCCGGTATTGCCGCTGAAACTACCGGATCGGTATGCCGGACGCGATCCCCATGAGTTGATGCCGGGTACCGGCAAGCCATTACCCGCGCGTGGCCTGTTATTTCTTGGCAATGACCGTTTCGCGGGTGATGAGCTGTACCACAGCGATGCCGATGCCCGCACCCATTGCCTGGTATTGGGGGGCACCGGCTCCGGTAAAACCGAAGCGATGACCAGCCTGGCTGCGCAAACCTTACTGTGGGGTTCGGGGTTTACCTACGTGGACGGTAAGGGTGATGCCGCGCTGTGGACCAAAATCTTTGCCTTGGCTCGGGCGTGTGGCCGTGAGGATGACCTGTATGTCCTGAACTACATGACTGGGTCCACCGATGTCGATCCGGACGCACCTGGCGAGACACGGTTATCCAACACCTTCAACCCCTTCCTGCACGGCTCTGCCGACGCCATTACCCAGATGCTGGTGGCACAGATGGCCGAAGCCGGCGGTGATTCCGGTCCCTGGAAAGACAAGGCGATTGGCTTGCTGACGGCTTATGTGCGAGCCTTGGTCGCGATGCGCGATCGGGGCATGGATGAGCAGGGTCGGCCTTTTGTGCTGGAAGTCGGGGCATTGCGACACTACATCACGCTCGACAATCTCATTCACCTGTACTTGTGCGCCCGAGAGCGCGTGAACGGACTCGCTATTCCAACAAACGCTTTGGACGCATTGCAGAGCTACCTGGTTTCGGTTCCCGGTTTCCAGGACCCGGCCACACTCATGCAACAACATAAAATAACCCTGAGCGCGGAGGCGATCCAGGCCCGCGCTTATCCAGGACAACCGGACTCCCAAACTTATCTTCAGCACGGCTATCTGCAAAACCAGTTCAACCGCATGTTCAATCAACTGGCCGACGTGTACGGTCATATCTTTCGCGCCGGTTA
>JAAUQA010000495.1 GCA_012032855.1 Candidatus Competibacteraceae bacterium | reverse complement strand
GAAGAAGTGACCGCGTCCTGCGCCGAAGGCGACGTGGGCTATGTCTACGAGGGTAAACTGCCTTTCGAGAAATCGCAGATCGATTTGACCGGCCTGGGCAAACCCAAGACCAAAATCATGCTCAATTTGGCCAACCCTGATATGGCTTTCGAAGTGTGCAAGCTGCCGATGGAAGGCGTGGGTCTGGCGCGTTTGGAATTTATCATCGCCACCGGCATCGGCGTGCACCCCAATGCCTTGATCGATTATGACAAGATGGATCGTGGCATACGCAAGCAAATTCACGAGAAAATGGCCGGTTATCCCAGCCCGACCGAATACTATGTGATGCGCTTGGCGGAAGGCGTGGGCACCATCGCCGCATCCGTCTATCCTAAGCCGGTTATCGTGCGCATGAGCGACTTCAAGTCCAATGAATATGCCATGTTGTTAGGTGGTAAGGACTACGAGCCGCACGAAGAGAATCCGATGATCGGGTTCCGTGGCGCCTACCGCTATCCGTCCAAATCCTTTGCCGAAAGCTTTGGTTTGGAATGTAAAGCCATCAAGCATGTGCGCGAAGTCATGGGGCTGACCAACGTCAAGATCATGATTCCGTTCGTGCGTACTCTCGGTGAGGCCGACGAAGTGCTGGCGATTCTGGCGAAGAACGGAATCAAACGCGGCGACAACGGATTGGAAGTGGTCTGCATGTGCGAGATTCCAGCCAACGCGTTGCTGGCCGATCAGTTCTTGGAGAAATTCGATGGATTCTCCATCGGCTCCAATGACCTGACCCAGTTGACTTTGGGTATGGACCGCGACGCCGGTATGACCGGTGGCGACGAGCGCAATGAGGCGGTCCTGGCGCTCATGGAAATGGCCATCAAGGCGTGCAAAAAGCCAACAAATACATCGGTATTTGTGGTCAAGCGCCTTCGGACTTCCCGGAAATCACTCGCTGGCTGGTGGAGCAGGGCATTGAGTCCATGTCCTTGAATCCGGATAGCGTATTACCCATGACCCAGGTCGTGTTGGAAACGGAAAAACGCCTCGGCATAAGCTAATCGCACTACCCGTTTGACCGCTAGCACTGCGGGGTTCGCCCCGCAGTGCTTACATGATAAGGATCCAGTCAGATTAATCTTTTCTCCACTTCATTAGGAGAAGGTAGTCCCATGACCCAGCCCAAAGACATGACCCAGCCGCCGGATCTCGCGGCTCAACACCAGCGCACCGGCCCATTTCGCTCACGACGCCCTCTCTACGTCGATCTGTTACCTCCCTGTAATAATGCTTGTCCTGCGGGTGAGAACATTCAAGCTTGGCTGGCGCACGCCCAAGCCGGTCGCTTCGAGGAAGCCTGGCAGACTTTGGTGCAAGACAATCCATTGCCGGCAGTACACGGTCGGGTTTGTTATCACCCCTGCGAGAGCAGTTGTAACCGGGCGCAACTAGACAGCTCAGTGAGTATTCATGCGGTTGAGCGATTCCTCGGCGACATGGCCACCGAGCAAGGTTGGAAACCCCGAGTTGACGCACAGCCCAGTGGCAAAAAAGTATTAGTGATTGGCGCCGGCCCCAGCGGTCTTTCGGCAGCCTACCACCTGACCCGTTTGGGTCACAGCGTGGAAATTCATGAAGCGGGGCCTTTGGCGGGCGGTATGATGCACTTCGGCATCCCGGCCTATCGCCTACCCCGCGCGGAGCTGGATAAGGAAATCAAGCGTATTGAAGACATGGGGGTCAAGATTGTACTGAATCATAAAGTGACCGATTTGCTGGCTGAGAAACAGGCCGGTAACTTCGATGCGGTATTTGTCGCTATCGGCGCGCATCTCAGCAAGAAAGTCAATATTCCCGCCCGCGATGCCGGCAAAATCATGGATGCTGTTAGTTTCTTAAAGAGCGTTGAAAGCGGCGAAGCACCCAAAATCGGTCGCCGAGTCGCCGTTTACGGCGCCGGTAACACGGCAATGGATGCGGCACGTGTCGCGCAACGCATGGGAGCGACTCAGTCTCTGGTGATCTACCGACGCACCCAGGAACAAATGCCGGCCCATAAATTCGAGGCCGAAGAGGCGCTGGAAGAAGGCGTCAAAATGCACTGGCTGCGCACCATCAAGGAGGTGGGCGAAGGCACGATCACTATCGAAGTGATGAAGCTGGACGAAAACGGTCGACCCCAGCCCACCGGCGAAATCGAAACCCTGGAGGCCGATTCGCTGATTTTGGCTTTGGGGCAAGAGACCGAAAGCGGTTTTCTGAAGAGCATACCCGGCATTGAGTTTAAAGATGATGGCGTGGTTAACGTAGACGCTAACATGATGACGGGCCACGCCGGTATTTTGCGGGTGGCGACATGGTGCCCAGCGAACGTACCGTCACTGTCGGCGTGGGCCAACGGCAAGAAAGCGGCACGGCATATCGACGCTTATTTGCGGGGCACCCAGTACGCCAAGTCGCCCAAGCATGACTTGGCCAGTTTCGACAAGCTGCATGTCTGGTACTTCACCGACGCCGCGCAACGTCCGCAAAGCCACTTGGAGATCGGCCGCCGCAAAATGGGTTTCGAGGAAGTGGTCGCCGGCCTGAGCCAGAAAGAAGCTTCTTATGAAGCTAAACGTTGCCTGTCCTGCGGGAATTGCTACGAATGTGACGGCTGTTACGGCTCCTGTCCGGAAAACGCGGTGATCAAACTGGGACCGGG
This sequence comes from Candidatus Competibacteraceae bacterium, assembly GCA_012032855.1. Next base: position 764 of record JAAUQA010000495.1, on the reverse strand, counting down.
CAACCGCTATCGTTACGACTACGATTTATGCACAGGTTGTGCGGTGTGCTTCGAGCAGTGTCCCTGCCATGCCATCGAGATGATTCCCGAACCAGATTCGGCTGCCTAGCAGGCCACGCCGGACAGATCACCACGCGCGCCGGGCCGGAGTAAAAATTCTCCGCCGGGCGCAGGAGTAATGAGAAATGGGCGAAAGACAAGTCACTACCATTGACGGTAATGAGGCTGCGGCTTACGTGGCCTACAGGGTCAACGAGGTCTGCGGCATCTATCCAATCACACCTTCTTCCACCATGGCTGAATTGGCCGACCAGTGGTCTAGCGAAGGTAAAACCAATATTTGGGGAAATATTCCCCTGATCGCTGAAATGCAAAGCGAGGGCGGTGCCGCCGGCGCGCCATTGCCGGAGGTCGTATCGGTCGGGCCGATGTTGTCGGTCGTGGATCCGGTGCAACCACCCAGCACCAGGCCAGCAAGCAGCAGCGCGGCGGCGGAACGAATGCTCATGTCGAAGGCTCCGGCGATGGTTTGGGCGCGATCAGGGCGCGTATTATCGCGATCGTTTGTTTCGGGCCAGCCTACGCCCGCCCGAATCGTCTCGCAAGTCTAAGGGATTGCCGGCCGCCGATGCGTCGTGTTCGCAGACCCGCCCGTAACAATGCGCTGCAAAATAGGCCCAACACGCTGCGGATCATCGGCGGCGAATGGCGCGGCCGGCGCATCCGCTTCCCGGGGTTGCCGGGGCTGCGGCCGACGCCTGACC
>JAAUQA010000071.1 GCA_012032855.1 Candidatus Competibacteraceae bacterium | reverse complement strand
CACCTACCAAGCCACACCCGATCCCAAGTGGGTGGTTGCAGTTGGCGAGTGCGGGAGAGACGGCGGGCTGTTTCGCGGCAGCTATGCCTGTGTCGGGGGCGTGGCGGAGGTAATCCCGGTTGATCTGCATATCAGCGGCTGTCCGCCGGACCCAACTCAATTACTGGAAGGACTGTTAGCCCTGCTGACCGTTCAGGAGTCCACCACGTGATATTGCAACATCCCCTGTTCAATCTAGGCTTTCGATCGTTTTTTCTCCTAGCCGGTGTCTTTGCTACACTGCTTATCCTGCTGTGGTTAGCAATCTTTGCCGGGCTTTGGCCGGCACCGACCTATTTAGGGTTTATGGGTTGGCATACCCATGAAATGTTATTCGGCTACACAATGGCGGTTGTTGCCGGTTTTCTTCTGACCGCGGTGAGTAACTGGACCGGTATTATCACGGCCACCGGACCGTTACTCGCCGGGTTAACAGTGCTGTGGGTGGCGGCTCGCATCACGCTGACCTTCAATATCGGCTTACCGGCATGGCTGGTGGCGATGATTGATGTGTCGTTTCTACCGGTTCTTGCCGGAGTGCTGTTCATCCCGTTATGGCGATCAGGCAATTTCCGCAATCTTATTTTTCCAGCTCTCTTGCTAGCGCTGGCGGTTGCTAATCTAGTGATCCACCTCCAAGCACTGGGCGTAATCACCGTTGGAAGTGTCCGTGCGCAACAGTTCGCCCTCAATGCCATCATGTTGATCATGGTCGTGATTGGTGGTCGAGTCATCCCCTTTTTCGCCACTAGCGTGCTACCTGATGCCCAAGTTCGCCGCATCGACTGGGCGGATAAAGCAGCTATTGGCTTAGTCATGCTGGTGCTGGTCATTGATCTTTTCCCGTTTTATCTGCCTTGGCTGGTCCGGCAGCAATACTAGCAGCGGCGGTCAACATTGTACGGATGTGGCATTGGCGATTCCTTGCCACCCTGCGAATACCGATGCTGTGGATTTTATACGCTGGCTATGCATGGATTATTGTCGCCCTTGTTCTAAAGGGACTTGTTGGTGTAGTGCCGTGGATCACTCCCAGCACGGCCGTTCATGCCTTGACCGTCGGCGCAATCGGCAGCCTGACGCTGGGCATGATGAGCCGCGTGGCGTTGGCTCACACCGGACGTACTATTGTGGCGACATCCTCAATCACTATTGCATTTGTCCTCATTAATGCGAGCGCGATCCTGAGGATCATGGTCCCTATCGCTATCCCGGTGTTTTATTGGTCGGGACTCGTCGTCTCGGGACTGTTATGGGCGGTAGCCTTCGCGCTATTCGTTATTTACTACACGCCTATCCTGATTCAACCTCGGATCGACGGAAGCCGGGCTAATATTGACAGACAAAACTGAGCTAGCAGAGCGGGTCCGTGCCGCCTGTTTGGAAGCAGCGCTTGAAGCGTATGAGGATGCTGGAATCAGCGGACTTTGTGCGGAAGGTCGTTGGGAATATGCCATGCAGGCGATTAGCACATTGGACCTGGAGAAAGTCCTGCGCCAAGCCGATTTATCTGATATTCAATAGGACGAGAGAATGGAGGCGCGCTTTGCGCGCCTCCGTAAAGCAGCAATTAAGCAGGCAAATGCCAGCGTTCCGGGGAACGGTAGAGGCTGGCGAGCAGCAGTTCTCTCAGCACCGCCAATTCCTTGGGTAAGCGATCATAGATCTGGATGAACAGTTCTTCATGAGAGAGCAATTCATCAATCCAGGCTTTGCGATCTACTGACATCATTTCGTTGAATTTTTCCCGCGAAAAATCCAGTCCTTCCCAATCGATGTCTTCGTAAGCCGGCATCCATCCGAGCGGACTTTCGATAGCGCCGCCATGACCGTGGGTACGGTCCAGGATCCATTCCAATACCCGCATGTTCTCGCCAAAACCCGGCCAGATGAATTTGCCGTTTTCGTCCTTGCGGAACCAGTTTACGCAGAAAATGCGCGGCGGATTGAATAGCTTGTGGCCGACATCCAACCAATGATCGAAATAATCGCCGACGTGATAACCGCAGAATGGCAACATGGCCATCGGGTCGCGGCGGACCTTACCTTGCGCACCGGCTTGAGCGGCGGTGGTTTCGGAACCCATGGTCGCGCCCATGTAAACGCCGTGATTCCACCCTCTGGCCTGTAACACCAACGGAACCGCCGTGCTGCGCCGACCGCCGAAGATAAAGGCGCTGATCGGTACGCCGGCAGGATCTTCCCAGGCTGGATCAATGCAGGGGCATTGCGCTGCAGGAGCGGTAAAACGGGAATTCGGGTGCGCTGCCGGACGACCGGAATCCGGGGTCCAGGCTTGGCCGCGCCAATCGGTCAATTCCGCCGGCGGTTCATCGGTCAAATCCTCCCACCAGACATCGCCGTCCGGGGTCAAGGCCACATTGGTAAAGATGCAATTCTCTTTCAAGGTGGCCAGTGCATTGGGATTGGATTTTTCCGAGGTGCCGGGAGCTACACCGAAAAATCCGGCTTCCGGATTAATGGCGTACAAGCGTCCGTCAGGACCCGGTTTGATCCAGGCAATGTCATCGCCGACGGTGGTCACCTTCCAACCATTGAAGGATTTGGGCGGGATCAACATAGCAAAGTTGGTCTTGCCGCAGGCACTCGGGAACGCCGCAGCCACATAGGTTTTTTCGCCTTTGGGAGACTCGACGCCCAGAATCAACATGTGTTCGGCTAACCAACCCTGTTCCCGGCCCATGCTGGAAGCGATGCGCAGTGCAAAGCATTTCTTACCGAGCAAGGCATTACCGCCGTAGCCACTGCCGTATGACCAGATCGCATTGTCTTCGGGGAAATGCACAATGTATTTTTCGTCATTGCACGGCCAGGGCACATCGTTTTGGCCCGGTTCCAAGGGCGCACCCACCGTGTGCATACATTCGACGAAATCACCGTCCTCGCCCAATACATCGAGTGCTCCACGACCCATACGAGTCATGATGCGCATATTGACGGCGACATAAGGAGAATCGCTGAGTTCGACCCCGATATGCGAGATGGGCGAGCCGAGCGGCCCCATGCTGAAGGGGACGACGTACATGGTACGACCCCGCATACAGCCCTTGAACAGCTGGCCCAGCTTTTCCTTCATCTCCGCCGGGGGTTCCCAGTTGTTAGTCGGACCGGCATCATGTTTGTGAACGCTACAGATAAAGGTACGATCCTCGACGCGAGCGACGTCGCTGGGATCCGAAAGCACTAAATAACTGTTGGGACGCTTGGCTTCGTTAAGCTTACGCATGCTGCCCGCTGCCACCATCTCGGCGCAGAGCCGGTCGTATTCTTCCTCAGAGCCGTCGCACCAATAGATGTTTTCCGGCTGCGTCAGGGCCGCCACTTCGGTTACCCATTCGCGGAGTTTCTTATTCTTGACATAATCCGGAAAAACGGGCTCGACTCTTTCAACGTGTTTGACACTGGTTTGATAGGTCATGATTAGCGCTCCATAAAGGATGAGATGAATCCGGAATAACAGATTCCGGGCCCCGGAGATCAGCTGCTTAGACGCGGGCGGCGAAGCTAACGGAGTCACGTCGCGGGCGAGTTTTGAGATTAATCAACTGGCGAATAATTTCTCCGGGTATAACTAAGCCTTAGTATTATCGCAATTTTTTCTCGACTAAAAACTCTAATTTGTCATTTAGCATACGTGAAAATAGGGGATGGTTCAAAACTAGGGAATGCTGATCGGCAGGAATGATTGGCCTGCGTAGTTGAGAAGGGAATCGCGAGAAGACAGAACCCGATCGGGAATTCAGGTCGGGTTCTGTTGAAACTCTCCTACAATGTCTTTGCTAGTTTAAGCCTAACGGCGTCAATATCATTCCTCCAGTAACAACTGCCCACGAATTTCGCCCGAAGGTACCCGCTGGGTATGGATATTGATGTAGATATTGCCGTCCAAAATCTCTTGAATCAGCGCATCCAACGGCTGTCCCTCCAACGGGCCGGTAAGATCGCTAGCCGTCAACTCTCCGGAAAGTCGGCGCTGGTTGGCCGGTGCGGGTCCAGCCAAACCACCGCCTGGCACTTGTCCTGGTGTGGGGCGCACCAGACTCGGCGGCGGATTTTCGGGATCGAACAGGAATGCCACGACCGGTCCATTTTCTCCCGCTGGGGCAAGGTGCAAATGGGCCATGATAGGTTGCGGCAAATCGACGAAACGGTGTTCAAAACTTAGCCGTGTCCCTTCGTCTTCGAGCTCGTACTCGGCTCTTCCCCTCGCATTTCCTAAATGCCAAAGTCCAATCTAAGCTTAGGCGATCACGTCCTTATCAACCAAGTATCACAATTTCATCACGAGTCTTGCCGACTATTCTCTTGGAATTCTGCGCTGGCAGATACCTGTGCAATCGGATCAAGGTTGGCGGCAATGCTATCATCACTTCATTCACGCTCAGATCGAACCGTTTGGCAGCTCGACAGGTCCAAACAGACCAAGCTAAAGTTGCCTCGAAAGGAACGTGACATCTATTACTCCGGAGTTTTGAACAATGCTCAGAACGGTATGTTTTTCATTTGCGATGCTCGTAGGGATTATCTCCTACACGAATGCTCAGGAAACCGCTTTGGATCGGTATATTGCCAAACCGGATCCCAATTACAGTTATTTCCATCATGGGACGGACGATGATTTTCTTTTTAAATCCTATTTTATCCGGATGATCTCTCAACAGTGGCGGTCATCCGCCGAAGTGGATCGCCCGCTGTGGGAGCATGATGTTGAGATCACCGTGCCTTTAGGCCTTGGACTGCTTTCGGACAGCCCCGAGACCGCAATTTTGCTGATCAACGGCGGTAGCAACAGCGAGAATCTGCCGAGTGATGCCAACGAAGCATTGGGAGTCATCGCTACCGCGCTCGGCGTGGTGGTGGCGGTAGTGGAAGAAATTCCCAATCAACCATTATTTTCACCGACGAAGACAACCGCAAACGGACCGAGGACGAAATTCTCGCCTACAGTTTCGATAAGTATCTGGATACCGGCGATGAAGAATGGCCGGTTCATCTTGCCATGACCAAGGCTACCGTGCGGGCGATGGATACTATTCAAGAATTTCTCGAAGACGAAGAGAACATTCAAATTGATAACTTCATCGTCATTGGTGGTTCCAAGCGGGGTTGGACAACCTGGTTGACGGCGGCGGTCGATTCCCGAGTCAAGGCCATCGCGCCCGCTTCAATCGACATGTTGAATCTGGATCGGCAGTTTGTGCATCACTGGCAGGCATACGGCTTTTACGCCCCGGCGCTGCGGGACTATGTGGAATTTGATCTGCCTTGCCGGATGGAAACGCCGGAGGGTCAATCCTTGCTGCAAATCGTCGATCCGTATGAATATCGTGATCGCTTCACCATGCGTAAGTTCGTGGCCAATTCTTCAGGCGACCAGTTTTTCTTGCCGGACTCCTCGCAGTTCTATTACAGCGATTTGTTGGAACCTAAACTGCTGCGTTACACGCCAAACACTGATCACGCACAAAACCAGGATGTCATCCTCGCGGCGCTGTCCTGGATGGATGACGTACTAGACGACAAAGGCAGTCCTCAATATACCTGGAGCTTCCAACCGGACGGCTCTATTCGGGTACAGGCATTCACCCGCCCGGATCGGGTTCGTCTCTGGCAGGCCCGCAATCCGCACGCGCGCGATTTTCGTCTGGAAGCGATTGGCTCGGCCTGGACCAGTAGCGAGTTACAGGACACCGGTGGCGGTATCTACATCGGTTTTGTCCCGCCACCGGCTGAGGGTTGGACCGCTTTTCTGGTAGAACTCACCTACGATTCATCGGGTGAACTGGAATCGGATCAGGCGTATAGCACCGACGTGCGGGTAACACCGGATACGCTGCCGTTTGCTGGAACTGAATGCACCCCGGAATCAAAACGACTCAATCGAACCGGATTGTATACGCGTGCTAACGGCCGATTCGATATCCGCAAAGCTAACTCAACCAGTGTGCCGGATATCAGTTTCATTGTCGGCTCGCCGGACAACAGTTGGCTGCCGGTGGTGGGCGATTGGGACGGCAACGGCTTTGAAACGGCTGGCTTATACCAACCCGATGCGGCGGCTTTTCATCTGGTTAATGTCAACGAGGGGCAGTGATCCTGAAATCAGTTTCCCTTACGGTCCGCCGGGATTAGGCTGGTTACCGGTTGCTGGCGATTGGGACGGCGATGGAATCGACACGATCGGGTTATACGATCCCATCACGGCAGTGTTCCACCTGCGCAATAGCAACAGCTCTGGGTTCGCCGATATCGGCGTGGCCTATGGCCCACCGGGAGCAGGTTGGATACCGGTGGTGGGTGATTGGAACGGCGACGGGATTGATACCGTAGGTCTGTTCAGACCCGACACAGCGCGGTTTTATCTGCGTAACAGCAATACCTCGGGCTTTGCCGAAATCGGCGTCGATTACGGTGCACCCGGTGCCGGGTGGCTACCGGTGGTGGGCGATTGGGACGGTGATGGCAGCGACACCGTGGGTTTATATCGGCCCAGTACGGCAACCTTCCTATTGCGCAACAGTAACACTTCAGGCTTTGCCGAGATTGGCTTTGATTTCGGCACTCCGGGCGCGGATGTAGTGCCGATTGCTGGTCATTGGCGATAAGGAGATTGAAAAAAGCGGAGCGTTCTCATAACGCTCCGCTTTTTTGGAAGAAGCCATTGAGCCAGGGAATGGCAATGAGCGAGCTTTTGGGCATAAAAGCTAGAGACATAGGTAAAAAGCAATTTACTGTTGAAACTGAGCAGGAAGCGGTAATACACCGTTATGGGCCTTGCCGATCTGAATGTTTTTTCAAGACCGACTCGGTATGGATACCGTGGTCCAATGCATTATTCGGCTCAGACTCCTACTTGCTGCAACTCAAACACGTGATACCCCCACGGCGCCATATCCAGAAACAGCCCAGGTGGTCCAAACAACCCGTCTCCATCGCGATCATAACGAGCTGGTCCCATTAAATCGACCAATCTAAACTGCTTGCCGCGAAGGTCCTCGAAAGGCAAGCGCACAAAGCATTGTCCCTGCTGCGGCGCATAGTTTACGACCACGAGCAGCTTCATTCCAACTTGTCCCTGCCACGCCGAAGCGATAAAGCCGTCCCAACTGTCATTGCCCTCTGCGACAGACACACAGTCGAGCAATTGCCAGTCACCGTCGCGCAACGCGGGCTGCTTCAAACATCCCAACAGACGGATGTAAAATGCCTGTACGCTTTGATCGGTAGGCTCATTTGGGCCGCGGCAAAGATGGGGCGAAATCCGCTTTTGCCAACCTTCCAGCTGGCCCTGATGAAAGAATCGCAGGCCAGGGTTACAGCATGTCACTATGGCTGCCGCTTGGTGAACATCGGGCGGAAATGTGGCTGCGGCACGTGGCTCGTCATGATTTTCCAGAAAACGCGCCGATTTGTCCTGAAAGTCGAGACCGGCGTAGAGGTGTTCGCGCACCGGACGGGCATGCTGTTCACGTAGCCGGTCGTATAGGCGCTTGTCGTAAGTGTAATGGAAACCGTGCTGCTGGAGGTCCCATTCCATATCCCAATACACTTCGGCCATGAACAAAAAATCTGGAAAACCGCGCTGCACATGCGCGATAGTATTCGCCCAGAATGGCTCGGGTCGGACACCCCAGGTGCGTTCGAACACCTCCGGTTCGATCAACATCGCCATGTCACAGCGCACACCGTCACACAAAGCCGCAATATTCAGCAATTCTTCCCGCATGGCGCTCTGCAGCGTAGGATTGCCGTAATTTAATTGCAGGGTATCCGGCCAACCGGCGAAGTAGGGATCGCGGCCATAAGCCAATACCAAAGGACCTTCTGCCGACTCTATGCGGGTGTGGTTATGGGGTTCGCGAGCCAAATCGTCATCAGTACCGCCAATAAAGAAATCCGGGTGTTCCTGAACCCACGGATGATCAAGCGCCATGTGGTTGGGAACTAAATCCAATAATAGCCGCAGTCCCCGTTGTTTAAGTCGTGACCGCAGCTGGACCATTGCGGCGTTCCCGCCTAGTTCGGCCTTACCGTATAGCCGGTGATCAGCGAAACAGGAACCGCAGATTATCGGATTCCTGTAAATCAGGTAAAGGTGTCGCGGAATTCAGATTGCCAGTCCGGGTTGCTGCGCGACACCTGCCGCCCGGCCTCGCCCGTTTGCCAGACACCGAGCAGCCATAGCCAGTCGAGCCCAAGCTCAGCAAGCCGATCTAGTTCTGTGTCGGTTATATCGTCCAGGCTGGCGGGGCGTCCCAGTTGCCTGGATAACTCAGTCAGTCTAACCCGGGTATTGAGTTGGTATAGTGAGGGATAGCGCGGGTCGTTCATTCGGGAAAAACCAAGCTCTGTTATAGCCATTGGCTGGAGCGGTCGTCATCCGGGTGAGTTTCGATCTGGAAATTATCTCCCTTACCCTTGAGATCAGCAGGTAGCTCCCGCTTGCTTTCCAATTTGATTTTTAAACGCACTGCATTCTCGGAGTCTGCATTCCGCAACGCGGTGTCGTGACTGATCTTGCCTTCCTCGTATAGCTCGAACAACGCTTGGTCGAAGGTTTTCATGCCGACTTCTCCTGAACGCATCATAGCCTCCTTGATTTCTCCCAGTTGACCTTTCAGGATCAAATCGGTGACGCGTGGTGTACGCAACAGCACCTCGACGGCAGGTATTTGTCCCGGTTCATCCTCCCGCTTAACCAAACGTTGAGCCACGAAAGCCAGCATATTCATAGACAAATCCATCAACAATTGCTCGCGCCGATCAGCAGGGTACATGTTGATCATCCGCTCGAAAGCCTGTTCGGTGTTATGAGCGTGCAGCGTGGTCATACAAAGATGGCCGGTCTCCGCGAAGGCGATGGCATGTTTCAGACTTTCTCTTTCTCGCATCTCGCCGATCATGATGACATTCGGCGACTGGCGCATCGTGTGTTTCAGTGCATCTTCATAGGATTCGGTATCGACGCCGATTTCCCGCTGATCCACCAAGCATTTCTTATGACGAAAATAGTATTCGATGGGCTCTTCGATGGTCACGATATGTTCGCTGGCATTGTTGTTACGGTGCTCGACCATAGCTGCCATGGAAGTGGATTTACCACACCCTGTCGCACCGATGAAAATCACTAGGCCACGTTTGGCCATGGCCAATTTGTTGATGATAGGGGGCAGGTTCAATTCCTCAATCGTTGGAATGAAGGGATTGATCAGGCGTAACACCATGCCGACGCTACCACGCTGTCTGAATACACTGACCCGAAGCCGGGCGATATTCGGGTAGTTCAGCGTGAAATTGCATTCTTTGGTGGCGTCGAAGACCTTTTGCTGCTTATCGTTCATGATGGACTGAGCGAGGATTTCCGTTTGCGACGGGGTGAGGTTTATCTCACCGACCCGTAGTAGCTCCTGCCCAACTTTGATCGCCGGCGAAACTGCCCGCCGTGATGAAAATCTCGAACCCTTTTTTGTTCAACATGAGTTGAACCAATTCGTACATGTAGCCGGTTGCTCTATCGGTATCCATCAGCATTCCTCGGTAACGGTGGGCGTTCAGCCAGCGAAAGCGGTCTTGGTATCGGGTGAAGGTTCATAACTTATAGCAAACGGACAGGGGGATTGTCACTCAATCCCGGCACCAATCAGTTGCCCTGTCCTGCTTTTTCCAAAGGATGATCGGACAGTATCATGACAATCGACGCGGATGCTTTATAAACCTAATTCTACAATCAACCGGTCTTTTTTGATGTGTATCGACTTCACCAGCAATCGTGCGACGGCCTGATTGATGTCTTTATCATCAAGTTGATAAATGGGGGTGTTGTCCAATGCGCGTTGCAATAGTCTTTCCACAAGCGGTTGTATGGGCAAGGCTTTAACGGGTACCCCTTGACTGTCAGTGCCCTGTAATTTCAAATCCAGCAAATAAAGCGAACCACTATCACGGCGGTATTCCAGCAAGCCGTGCACCAGTCCTCGCCATGAAATCTCCAGCTTGCACGGCAGTTGCGCCGAAGCGGCAAAGTGAACCCCGACTCGCTGCATATCCTCGTCTAATTTGACTACGGGGCCGGACAGGGTGAGCTCTAGTAAAAACTTTTGTTGCGCAGCGGAAATGCCGCTCAATGGTGCGTTGCAGATCGGCGATAGTCAGTTCAATGGCATAGATGGACAGGGCTTTGTTGCCGAGCGTGAGTAGCCCTTGCATTGCCAATTTCTTCAGCAGTCTCAACTAGCCGACCTCATTGGCCTATTCGCTTGCTGCGCTGATCGGTTATCTGTGGCGTTCATTTCAACCCGACTAGCTTGATCAGTATACTTGGAACGACAGATACCGGCTCCCAAAATTCTGATGCATTGAGCGGATGTGCCATAAGCGGCACGCGAGGAGGCGTGCGTAGCGAATGTGTGCAGGACAGCACACCTGAGCGCGCTGGCACTCCGGTCAAAATGCATCA
>JAAUQA010000494.1 GCA_012032855.1 Candidatus Competibacteraceae bacterium | reverse complement strand
GGAAGGGTCAGGGCTGGCGACGACGGAAGCGGGTCTTGCCGTCAAAGCGGCGCCAGCCTTCATCGTAGGCTTCAGCGGCGCCGCGGCGGCCCTCATCGAGAACCTCGCGCGCTGTATCGGAGAGGCCGCCGACGATGGCTTTCGCCCAGCCGATGATCGGATGATCGTCGTCTCGATCGGCACTGGGGCCGGGCCGGCGGGCTGGCGCATCGCTGCGCTGAATTCGAACGGTGAGCCGGGAGCCAGATAAGACCCAATACCGGGTTCGTCCACCATGCCGAACAGTGGGTTTTCCGCCGAGCAGTCAGGATCGCGTTCCACGACTTGACGGAAAGTGCGGTATTCCGACCAGGTTACCCGGTGTTGATCCAATACTTCCCGGACTTCGGCCAGGGTACGGGTACGGAACCACGGTTCGAGCACCTCGGAAATCTGCCGGCGGGCCCGGAACCGATCGCCTTCCTTTTTGAAATTCAGGCCGAGTTTGGTGGCCAGCATATCCAGATCCTCACCCAGTCCGGTGGCCTTGCACAAACTGGTCCACTGGGACGGCGTCAATCCCACCACCATCACCCGCTTATCTTCCATAGTGCCGAAATCGCGGCCATAGCCACCGTACAGATAATTGCCGTCTTTAGCACGATCAACGTCGTTGACCGAGACTTCAGCCAGATAACCCAGATGACCCAGGGTAGCCAGGGCTACGTCTTTCAAAGCGAGTTTGACCAATTGACCGTTCCCGGTTAGTCGGCGATGCCGTTCGGCGGCCAACAGTCCCACTGCGGTCATTTGCCCGGCGATGCAATCCCAAGCCGGCAATAAATGATTGACCGGACGTGGCCACAGCCGGGGACCGGTAATCATTGGAAAGCCCACCTGCGGATTTACCGTGTAATCGACCTCGGAACTGCCATCCCGCCGACCCAATAGGTTGACCATAACCAAGTCTTCCCGGTGCGTTTTCAGCGTTTCGTAGTCCAGCCAGCCACGAGCAGGAAAGTTGGTGATAAACAGCCCCGAGTTTTCGCCCGGCCCGCAGATCAATTGGATGAGAATCTCTTGACCGCGAGGCTTACGAAAATCCACAGCGATTGAGCGTTTGCCGCGATTGAGTCCGGCCCAAAACAGGCTACGTTTGCCATCTATAGTGACCGGCCAGCGCTTGTAATCCAGTCCCCCCCCTATCAGATCGAAGCGAATCACATCGGCGCCCATTTGCGCCAGCGTCATTCCACCGAGCGGCATGGCCACAAAGGCCGAGCCCTCCACGATTCGCAGACCTTCCAGGATAGGATTCATCAATTATGCCTCCACGGGTTCTTCCGAGACTTTCGCAAACTAGCCAAAACAGAGCAGTTTTGCCTCCGAAAGACACTGCTGAAAAAACAGTGCCAAACGAGCCAACTGCACCCCAAACCAGCATTATAAGGGAAATGGCTATAAGAATGGGATGTAATGGTCGCTGTGCGCGTGCCAAGGTGTTTCTATCACATGCTATACGCTGAGTTCAATTGTTACACGACTGAATCCGATCATTTATGTGTCGATCACCCATGACGGCATCTCGCTCCAGGATGCCGAGCGGTTGTTATTGCGGCCTATGGAAAAGGAATTACAGGGCATCGAAGGGCTTAAAGAACCTACGTGCCACAGCATCTCAGGGGCAAGCCTCGGTTACGCTGGAATTCGAGGCCGGTTTTGACAGCGACGCCACTTTGGATGATGTGCGCAAGCGAGTGGAGAGCGCCAAGGTCGAGTTGCCGATGGACAGCGACGAGCCAGGTGTCGACGTGGTCAACGTCGCCTTGTTTCCGGTATTAGTGGTGACGCAGTACGGTACCGCTCCGGAGCGCACGCTGTTACAACTCGCTAAGGAAACGCGTTGCTAGAGCGTAGTTCGCCTAGCAATCATTTGCATAGAGATTATGGCAGTTTTGGCATCGTATCAAAATGAATCCCTTTGTCATCAATAGTGATCTTCCTTGGCCAAAAAACAATAGCGGCAGGATCTGGATATGCGGAAAAAACAGGGGCTATCGACGCGAAGGCTATTTTGGAAATCTGGCCAGCCAATGCCCCAACAGACTGCAGCCCTGTTGCATTGACTACGGTTCCAACAGCTTTCTTGAGCTGTTGGACTGGGGCAGGGGTTAAGAACGCTTTAACCTGTTCGATAGTCGCTGCGTTAGTGAACATATATTCAAGAGATTGGTTTTTCCACTTGCGCCTATGAGAACTGCCTGGGAAACCGGATTCTTTAGCTGCAGTGGTAAAATCCTGCGCGATGATAGCATCGTATAACGCTCGTTTTTTCCTCTTCACGGCAAGTGGATTCCCCATTCTCCAACTGATGGCAAGAATTGCGACTTGAGCATCAGCAGGGAAGCTGTCCCACTCCGAACCGAGCACCCCTTTCCATAGGTTCTCAAAACCACGTAGTTTTTTGTCGATCGCATGTTTGATTTCAGCTTCGGATAACCGGATGTCCGTGGTATCTCGGTACTTACGTGCGTCGGTGAGTCTTTCTCCGCTTTTTTTGAGCTCCAAATAACGTTCTTTGACTTTCTCGAAGCTGTCTTCGACCTCGCTTGCTGAAGCCTTTCTTTTAGTGCCACGCACCTGCCAGTCAAGTCGTTTTGCGACAGTAGCATTTTGGAGGAGAATGCCTAGTGCGACGGTGACATACCCATTGACATCGCAATACATGTAGCGGGTCTTTCCTTCCGTTCCAATAACAAATGATCCAAACGTATTTTTCGCAGACAACCACATCAGCATTTATCCTCGATAATATGGAAAGACTCGATTTTTCCAAGGAAGCTGATGAAATCCTAAATCTTATTCTATGAGAATACCTGCAGAAAGAATGAATTTCGCTGAACAATCATGAAGAACGATGATGTCTGATTATTTCAATGCACTAGCTGCTTGGGAACACGGTGCATTTAATCCATGAACGTGTACTTCGGTAAGCGTGTCCTATGCGTGATTGTTTTTCTTTAAGCGAACGGGGCAAATATGGTCTTTATTCTTCCAGCTTAGTTGGCGTCAGTTTCGTGTCAATTCCGGTTATCTGCCCTGCCGCTGTGTGGTGGTTATCAACCACTTCTCCAGCGTGGAGCGCAACTGCTGAATGGTAAACGGTTTACTAATATAGCTATCCATTCCCGCAGTGAGACACCTGTTAATTATCCCTGTCTGCACATCAGCGGTCAGGGCTATGATCGGTACCGATGAACGACCGTGTTCGCGCTCCAACCGGCGGATCTCTCTCGTAGCCGCGAAGCCGTCCATCGTGGGCATGTGGCAATCCATCAATATCAGCTCATACTCGGTGTAGCTCAAAGCATCCAAGGCTTTCAGACCATCGGCGGCAACATCCACGTGGCAGCCTAGGGACTCCAGCATGGCGAGACCCACTTCCTGATTGACCGGGTTGTCCTCAACCAGCAGAACGTGTGC
>JAAUQA010000493.1 GCA_012032855.1 Candidatus Competibacteraceae bacterium | reverse complement strand
TTGAACGATTACCCTTTGGGCTTGCTCCTTGGCGACGATCTCCAATACATCTTCCAGCGTTAGGGGCTCGAAATACAAGCGATCCGAGGTATCGAAATCGGTAGACACGGTCTCTGGATTACAGTTCACCATGATGGTTTCGAACCATCCTCACGCAGCGCCAACACCGCATGAACGCAACAATAATCGAATTCGATGCCTTGCCCGATCCGATTAGGACCACCTCCGAGCACCATGATCTTATCCCGGTCGCTGGGCTGTGCTTCACATTCTTCCTCGTAAGTGGAATACATATAGGCCGTGCTGGTGGCGAATTCGGCGGCGCAAGAATCGACCCGTTTATAAACCGGATGAATGTTCATTTCTTGGCGCAGCCGGCGAATCTCGTTTTCGTGGCTGAGCGTCAGCTTAGCCAAGCGACGATCCGAAAAGCCTTTGCGTTTGAGGCTGTACAAATAGCGATGATCTCGCAGCGCCGCCAAGCCCTGAGTTTTCAGGGTTTCTTCCATAGCAATTAATTCCTGGATTTGCACCAAGAACCACGGATCGATACGGGTGATTTCATGCACTTCTGCCAGACTGTAACCCCAGCGAAAGGCATTAGCCACATACCACAACCGTTGGGCGCCGGGCACCGCCAACTCTTGGTTAAGTTGGGCACGCGCCTTGGAATCATCGGTTTCCAGGACCGGATCGAAACCGTCGGTGCCGATTTCCAAGCCACGCAACGCCTTTTGTATCGATTCCTGAAAAGTACGGCCCATCGCCATGACCTCACCTACCGATTTCATTTGCGTGGTCAGGCGGGCATCAGCCTGCGGGAATTTTTCGAAATTGAAGCGTGGCACTTTGGTGACGACATAATCGATAGTGGGTTCGAATGATGCCGGTGAAGCGCCTCCAGTGATCTCGTTCCTCAGTTCATCCAGAGTGTAGCCAATGGCCAGTTTGGCCGCGACTTTGGCGATGGGAAAGCCGGTAGCTTTGGACGCCAGGGCCGAAGATCGGGACACCCGCGGATTCATTTCGATCACCACCATCCGTCCATCGTGCGGATTGACGGCAAACTGGACATTGGATCCCCCCGTTTCCACCCCGATCTTGCGCAGCACCGCCAGAGAGGCGTTGCGCATGATTTGATATTCCTTGTCGGTTAGGGTCTGAGCCGGCGCGACGGTGATCGAATCGCCGGTATGCACGCCCATAGGATCGAAGTTCTCAATGGAGCAAACGATAATGCAATTATCCAGACGGTCCCGCACCACTTCCATTTCGTATTCTTTCCAACCCAGCACCGACTGTTCCAACAGAATTTCGTTGATGGGGGATAGATCCAGGCCCCGCTCAGCGATCTCCGCTAATTCCTGGCGATTGTAGGCAATGCCGCTGCCGCTACCGCCGAGGGTGAAAGAGGGCCGAATAATGGTCGGAAAGCCCACCTCAGCTTGACCGTCCATCACCTCTTCCATGCTATGCGCAATCACCGAGCGCGGGGTGTCCAGATCAATTTCAGTCATGGCTTGACGGAATAATTGGCGATCCTCGGCAATGGCAATCGCCTTCGGGGAAGCACCGATCATTTCCACGCCGAATTGCTGCAAGACGCCTTCGCGGTCCAAGTCCATCGCGCAGTTCAAAGCGGTCTGCCCGCCCATAGTGGACAGCAAGGCGTCGGGGCGCTCGCGTTCGATAATCCGTGCCAGAGTCTGCCAATGGATCGGTTCGATATAGATGGCGTCGGCGGTATCCGGATCGGTCATGATGGTGGCTGGGTTGGAATTCACCAGAATGACCCGATAACCTTCCTCGCGCAGCGCCTTGCATGCTTGGGTGCCGGAATAATCAAACTCGCAGGCTTGGCCGATCACAATGGGACCGGCGCCGATAATCAGGATACTGTTTAAATCAGTGCGTTTGGGCATACCTATCACTCAATGCGCGGAGGGTGTCCACCGCTGTTCAAACGGGGCAGGCTGCCTGAGCTAAGCCGTTAGGGTGTTGTGGGTCTTGATCATGGCTATGAAGCGGGCGAACAACGGCGCCATGTCGTGCGGTCCCGGGCTGGCTTCGGGATGACCTTGGAAGCTGAACGCCGGGCAGTCGGTGCGCTCTATCCCTTGCAAAGACCGTCAAATAGCGACCGATGGGTGGCCCGCAGCACTGTCGGCAAGCTCGCCTCGTCTACGGCGAAACCATGATTCTGGCTGCTGATCATCACTCGACCGGTGGCCAGTTCCAATACCGGATGATTCGCGCCATGATGACCGAATTTCATTTTGACGGTGGTAGCGCCACTCGCCAGCCCCAGCAGTTGATGACCGAGGCAGATACCGAACAGGGGGATTCCGCTGTTCAGCAGTTCCCGAATTGCCGTGATAGCGTAATCGCAAGGTTCCGGGTCACCGGGACCATTGGATAGAAAAATACCGTCCGGTTTCAGCGCCAAAACCTCGGTGGCAGGAGCTTGTGCTGGCAACACCGTCACTCGACAGCCGTAATCCACTAAAATGCGCAGGATGTTGCGCTTAACACCATAATCGTAGGCCACGACGTGGTACGGTGATGAATTAGCTTGAGCAAAGCCGTTGGTTTCCAGCTGCCAAACGCCTTCGCGCCATGCATAGGCTTTCCGGGTGCTGACGACTTTAGCTAAATCGGCCCCTTTCAGACCCGGAAAGGCCTGAGCAGTCTGCAATGCAGTGGCGGCATCCACGTCGTCGCCTGCCATGATGCAGCCGTTTTGCGCACCTTTTTCGCGCAGCAGACGGGTCAAGCGCCGGGTATCAATACCGGCGATAGCAACCACCTCCCGCTCACGCAGATAATCCTCCAACGCTTGCTCGTTGCGCCAATTGCTGACCACCGGCGGGCAATCCCGGATCACCAAACCGCCGGCACAAATCCGGGAAGATTCCTCGTCTCCGCGATTAGTGCCCACATTGCCGATATGCGGATAAGTCAGGGTAACAATCTGTTGGCAATAGGAAGGATCGGTTAAAATTTCCTGATAACCGGTCATGGCCGTGTTGAACACGACTTCGCCGCTGGTCAGCCCGGTAGCGCCGATGGACTCACCGCAAAACAGGCTGCCATCTTGCAGGGCTAAAAGCGCAGGTTTTCTCAAAACTTCCTCCACGCAGACACACAAAACGGGAGGGCAATGCACTATCCCCCTCCCGCTTCGACGTTCAATCGGCCTGCTTATGCAATCGCTGATCTGAGCATTTTACTGCATGATGCCAAGCGCTGTCTAACGCAACCCCAATACGTCTTGCATATCGAATAAGCCTCGCTCGCGTTCCATCACCCAACGGGCAGCGCGCACAGCGCCGTTGGCGAAGGTCATGCGGCTGGAAGCGCGATGTGTAATTTCCACCCGTTCACCGACATCGGCGAACATCGCGGTGTGCTCGCCGACGATGTCCCCGGCGCGCAGCGTGGCGAAACCGATGGTATCCCGGGA
>JAAUQA010000492.1 GCA_012032855.1 Candidatus Competibacteraceae bacterium | reverse complement strand
GGCCAGATCAAGTTGGTCGCACAGCGTGATCACGACTGGGTGACGTTCCATGTCATCGATACCGGCATCGGCATCTCGCCCGACGCACAGTCGCGGCTGTTCCAGCCCTTCGTGCAGGCAGATGCTACGACCACCCGCGCTTACGGCGGTACGGGCTTGGGCCTTGCAATCACGCGCCGCTTAGCGCGTTTGCTGGGCGGCAATCGTGGCGATCAATCGGAACACGAGCGGACCTTACGCAAGCAGTTCGCCAATCAAATCGCGCTGCCGTTGGCGTTGCGCTTGTTGCATCGTTATGAAAACGCCGATCTGAAGTTGGGCAACGAAGCGATTACGCTGCGTTTCGCCGATGTATTCGATCAGCGCACTCAGCCGCATGAGCAAGTCGTTGCCTATTTGGAGGACGCAGTACGGGCGGCGGGCGGGCATGACTTCCGGCTGGCTGAACTGCCGTTTGAAACCACCTTGACGGCTATCGATACCACGGTGCGTCGCACCATCGGTCAAGTGCTCGGCGATTTGTGCGAGGTTATCTATCTGTACGATTGCGACTACTTGCTGATTTCCGGGCGGCCCTGCCGATTACCGGCGGTGTTGTCGGCAGTGCTGGCGAAGTTGCCGGTGCTGTCCGATCGGATCGTCGCGATGCATCATTATAAAGTCGGCAACTGGTATCCCTTCCGCGCTTTAAGCGGACGGCTCAGCGATCCCAAAACCACTGCGGTGGTAGGCGCGATGGTATGCGCCTTATCCGAGGGCCAGTTGTATAAATTCCATTTGCGCAGCCGCCATCTGGGCATGAAATCCACCGCCCGTTTCGTGGGGCAGTTGGAACAAACGGGACAGATCAAACAGGATAATCTGTTATTTGCCAATCTGGAGTTGGAAGACCGTAAAACCCGCGTACCGGAAGCGACCTTCCACTTTTACGCGCCGGTGTTTATCGGTTTTCGCCAGTTGAATGTAGAACGCTGGCCGGCTACTCCCTTGTATCGGGTCAATTTCGGTCAACCGCAGGATGCACGCCGACTCGCGCTGCCGCTGAAAGTAACCCTGGAACGGGCTATGGGTGACGAGGGGGAGGAACAGGACTTTCGCATCATCGACACCACTGACGCGCAGGGCAATCCTCTACCGCGCGGAACCGTTACGTTGAAGTTGCAGACCCTGAAAGACGAGGAAGGCTATTGGTTGGATACCGGTATGTTCTCCATTCCGCAATAATGTGAGCTCAACGCCCATCGGCAATGACCCCTGCACTAACCGCCCTACAATACACCTCGGATAATCGGCCTGAGGATTCGGGGGTCGTCACCGATCCGGTCGAATTATTCCGTTTGTTGGACTTGGACCCAGAGTTATTAGCCGCAGCGCACACGGCATCCGGATTGTTCTCATTGCGTGTGCCGCGCAGTTATGTGGCGCGGATGCGCAAGAGCGATCCTAATGACCCCTTACTGCGGCAGGTGTTGCCGCTAGTGGACGAAACGACAACGATGCCGGGATTCAGCAGTGATCCGGTCGGTGATTGCCAAGCGATGGTCGCGCCCGGTGTGCTGCATAAATATCAGGGCCGCGTGCTGTTGATGACCACCGGCGCTTGCGGGATTCATTGCCGGTATTGTTTCCGTCGTGAATTTCCTTATGCTCAATCCGTGGTGGGAACCGCCCAACGGCGAGCCGCGCTGAATTATCTGGCTAATCAACCGGATGTCAGCGAAGTGATTCTCAGCGGTGGCGATCCGCTGTCATTATCCAATCGCCGCTTGACGGTCTTGCTGGAAGAGTTAGCTGCGGTGCCGCACCTGCGGCGGTTACGCATCCATAGCCGTCAGCCAATCGTAATGCCTGAAAGGATCGACGGCGCGTTGCTGGAACTCCTCAATACCCCGCGCTTCCACATGGTGATGGTGGTCCATGCCAACCATCCCCAGGAAATCGACGAGAGTGTAAGTGTCGGATTGAGACGGCTTAGCGCGGTGGGTGTGTCCTTGTTCAACCAAGCCGTTTTATTGCGGGCCGTCAACGATTCGGTCAATACTCTGGTCGAGCTGAGCGAAGCATTATTCACCGCGGGCGTAATACCGTATTATCTGCATTTGTTGGATCGGGTGCGGGGAACGGCTCATTTTGAGGTGTCGGAGGACCGTGCCCGGTGGCTTATGGAGGAACTGCGCCGGTCACTGCCCGGTTATCTTGTTCCACGCTTGGTTCGCGAACAACAGGGTAAACCGGCCAAAATTCCTATACTATAACGACCAACACTGTAACCACCAACCGTGCAACTTCACCAATTATAGGGAGTGATAGCAGCGTGGCTGAGCATTCTCTGATTACATTACTGATTGTTGATGATTCGACAACCGATAGCGGGTTTATTGGACAGACCCTGCGGGAGAAGGGTTATGAGGTAGAAGAACTCAGATCCACGGATAAAAAGGAAATTCTCAATTTTGTAGAGTACAAGCCGATCAATTTAATCATGGTGCGTGAAGGCAAAGGTGTACCTACCATTACCCAAGTTCGCAAGCGGGTCAATGTGGCCGCCAAGATCATTCCTATTGTCGCGATCATCGACGATGCGGCACAACAGGTTCCGATTTCCGTGTTGCGAGAAGGAGCGGATAATTTCATTCTGGCCAATAATCCCGAACATTTGGCTTTGGTCGTTCGCAAAGAATTGGACCAAGCCCGAGCCCAGCAACAAGCGCTGTCGCTGGAGACTCGTTTTGAGGAAACCGATGCCCGCTGCAAGGAATTGTTGGAACACTCCCGAGACGCCATCGCCTATATCCATGAGGGCGCCCATATCTACGCTAACCCGACTTATCTGAAACATTTTGCTTATACCAGTGAAGATGACATTCTCGGGGTGGCTTTATTGGAACTCATCGATACCGAGGACCATGACCGATTCAAGAGCTTTCTGCGCCGTAACACCCGCGCTGGTAAGTCGGTAGAGCCGGTAGAGATTCAGGCTATTGATAAGAATGGCGAGAAATTCCCGGCCAGAGTGGAATGCCTGCCCACGCGCATGAACGAAGAACCCTGCTTGCAGATCGTGTTTCACCCGATCATTGAGCGTTCGCTTCGGGCGCAGGACTACCAGCAGGTGTTGGAAGAACGGCTCAAGGAGTTCAGCAAATACGAACCGGTAACGGGACTCTATAACCGCAAATTCTTCACTGAGTATCTGGAAGGCGTTCGCGCGCAAGGTGGCAAGGGTGCGGTAATTTACGTTTTGCTCAGCGGATATCGATCAATTAGCGAACAACTGGGTTTAGAAGCCGTCGATCATCTGGCCAGTGAGCTTGCCGAATTACTGAAAGATTTGATTTCAGATCAAGATGTGCTTGCGCGTTTTTCCGATGCCGTATTTACCATTTATACGTCGGAATCCGCGCGCAAAAATTTGTTGCAATTGGGTAATCGGATTTGCGCAGCGATCAAGGGACACACCTCTC
>JAAUQA010000491.1 GCA_012032855.1 Candidatus Competibacteraceae bacterium | reverse complement strand
AAGATGTCGAAGATGCTGTCAAAACGCTGCTCGAACAGATGAGTGAGGCGCTTTCCGGTGGAGAACGCATCGAAATTCGTGGGTTCGGCAGCTTTTCGCTGCACTTTCGCCCGCCGCGCATGGGCAGAAATCCAAAAACCGGCGACTCCGTGCCACTGGAAGGCAAGTACGTTCCGCACTTCAAACCCGGCAAGGAATTGCGTGAGCGGGTCAACGCAAACCGCAGACCAGTTTCCGGAGATGATCATAATTAGAGGACCGGTCTTTAGTCGCTGGGAGTCATTTAAAACCCATGTCAAGCGGCGTGGGTTTTTTTTCGGGAGAATAGCTAATACGGATGGGCTAAAATCAGCAATGTTAGCCGGTCGGTTTGCTGTGTGTACTCCTTAGGATTATCCTTACCCAAAGGTTTGTTAACATAACGCATCAACGTCGGTCGGTTTATAACCGACCCCTTTATTTGAGCCCGGTGGGGGAGCGATGCTCTGGATTCTCAAATTGATATTCGGTGTGATAGTGGCACTTGTGGTACTGGTGCTGGGTGTGGAATTTTTCTTCGTCAACTCTACTCCGGTTGCTGTCAATTACATTCTAGGGACAACACAGTCCCCGTTGTCCTGGGTAGTTGTATGGGCATTCACTGCAGGGGCAGCGCTCACAGTTGTACTCGGCTTTTTCGTGGTAATGCCGCTGCGCTGGCGAGTGCTCAGACTTCAGAGCACGGTCGATAGTCAGAAACAGGAAATCGGTACGCTGCTCAAAAAGTCGGGGCAGGATGTCTACTAGATATGCTCGAATTACTATGGTTATTGCTTCCGGTTGCAGCGGCCTCCGGTTGGTGGGCCGCCAAGCGCGAGCAAACCGACCGGAATAGCGTGCGCCTGGGGCAAGGCGATTGTTTCAAGGGATTGAATTATTTGCTTGACGATCAACCGGACAAAGCCATTGATACGTTCGTGAGAACGGTTACCGTGGACCGCGACACTGCAGATACGCATCTGGCGTTGGGCAGTTTGTTTCGGCGCCGTGGCGAGGTTGATCGGGCGATATCCATCCACAGTAATTTGGTTAGCAGAAACACCCTGAGCACGCAGCAGCGTAGCCGTGCTGTGCTGGAATTGGGTGAAGATTACATGCGTGCCGGTTTGTTTGACCGAGCCGAGGTGCTGTTTCGCCAACTGGTCGACCAACCCGATCATACCGCAGTGGCATTAGCCCGTTTGGTGGGTATTTATGAACAGGAAAAAGACTGGCGACAGGCGATAGACCATTGCGACCATTTGGAGCAACTGACCGGCCAGTCTCGACAGACCGAAACGGCCCAATTTTGCTGTGAACTCGCAGAACAAGCCTGGCACCAAAAGGAGAACGATACCGCGCAACAATTTCTCCACGAGGCGGTCATTCGTGATCCCAATTGCGTGCGTGCCAGCATCCTGCGGGGCCATATGGCGATGACTGCGGGCGACCAAGCGACGGCTATCACGGCTTTCCAATGGGTCGAACGGCAAAACCGCAGCTACTTTACCGAAGTGATTGCTCCGCTCAGCCGCTGTTATGCTGCCTTAGATCGGTATAGCGACTTGCTGAAGTATTTACGGCAGATCCACGAGCGGGATCATAGTGGTCGGTTTACTGACGCATTGGCAGCGTTGTTGCTAGAACAAGACGGCGAGGAAACGGCGTTGCGCTTCTTGGAAGATGAATTGCGCAGCTACCCTACGTTGCTGGGATTGCGGCGGCTCGTCGAACTTAAATTAGCCCGTAGCGAAGGAACCAATTCAGATTTAGAAGCGCTTTATCGCATCAGCCGGCATATGCTGGATGATGCGGCACGTTATCGGTGCGATAAATGTGGTTTCGTCGGTAAATCCCTACACTGGTGTTGCCCGAGTTGTAAAAGTTGGAGCAGCATTAAACCGTTACCCGATGTAGTGTTCAAAACCAAAACGTAATTGGGATGCGGATTGCATTTTCTCGATAATAGCGCTAGGTTTGATAGTGCTGTTCAGGGAAGATCCGGACGTATGAAAACTGGTCCTTACCCTGGCGGTTAATGGGTTTTTGGAAATTTATGACAGAGGAGATTGTTCATGAAACTACTTCATCAGATTTGCTTGGTTCTACTATTTTCTCTTCTTACGTTAACCGCAACTGCTCAAACCATTGATCTCAATACGGCGACTGCCGAAGAATTGGCAACGCTTGATGGTGTGGGTGCGACTAAAGCCGCTGCTATTGTTCAATATCGTGAAATGAACGGCCCCTTTTCTTCGGTGGATGATCTTACGAAAGTCAAGGGTATCGGAGACAAAACCTTGGAAAAGAATCGCTCCAACTTAACCGTAGGCGCTGAGTCCAAACAAGACACCAAAATGGAATCGGTTGCACCGACGGTATCACCGCCGGCCGCAGGACACACGACCCTTAAGCCTCCTAAACCAGCCAATTAAGCATGCGAAAACCGATTGGCGCCCCTGGGGCGGCCAATTAGTCAGTGCTGCCTACATCCTCTATAGCTCCCTCATTATATGTTTCGTCCCTGGGAAATTTTTATCGGCTTGCGCTATACCCGCGCCAAGCGCCGCAATCATTTTATCTCGTTTATTTCGCTGTCTTCGATGTTAGGCATGGCGCTGGGCATTACCGCCCTCATTACGGTGCTGTCAGTCATGAACGGAGCGGTTAAAGAAGTGCGGGAACGCATTCTGGGGATGGCGTCTCACGCCACCATCAGTACCTGGAACGGACAACTGGCGGACTGGCAAGCGGTATTACAGACCGCCGAGCAAAACCCGCAAGTCGAAAGCGGTGCGCCGTATGTACGCGGTGAAGCCATGCTGACCAATGCGAATTGGGTGAGCGGGGCTATCGTCCAAGGCGTACTACCGGCGCAGGAACGCAATGTCTCGGAACTGGCCGATAAAATGGTCACCGGCAGTCTCGACGATTTGCAAGCCGGTGAATTCGGAATGATCCTGGGCAAGGCGTTGGCGGAAGTGTTGGGTGGGTTGACTCTCGGCGATAAAGTAACGGTCATCACCCCGCAAGCCAATGTTACCCCGGTCGGTGTCATGCCGAGACTGAAACGGTTCACCGTAGTGGGATTTTCGATTCCGGCATGTATGAATATGACCGTGGCCTAGCGGTTATTCATGTCGATGACGCCGCGAAATTATTTCGTTTGGATGGCGAGGTCAGCGGGGTAAGGCTGAAGTTGGCGATATGTTCCAAGCGCCCCAGGTCGCACGTGAGATTACCCGGCAATTACCGGAGGCGTTTTATCGAGTGCGGGATTGGACTCAGGAACATGCTAATTTTTTCCGGGCGGTACAGATCGAAAAGACCGCCATGTTCGTCATTCTGATGCTGATCGTGGCTGTCGCAGCGTTCAATATCGTTTCAACTTTGGTCATGGTGGTCACCGACAAACAAGCCGATATCGCCATCCTGCGCACCCTAGGCGCTA
>JAAUQA010000490.1 GCA_012032855.1 Candidatus Competibacteraceae bacterium | reverse complement strand
GCAACAGCGGCAATATCAGCAGGCCGAATCGCTGGCTGCGAAATCCAATAGTTTATCCGGCGGTAATAACAACATTAAAGCCCGGAATTGGCGCTTGATTGCAGTGTCCCGCCGCGCCGCCGGCAACAGCTCGGGAGCTGACGCAGCCGAGGCACAAGCCACCTTATTGGAGCGCTAGGCTAACACGGCCAACCACAGGCCGATGCAAGTCGCTACCCTGTTAGGGTCGGATGGACCATTGGCCCGTCATGTGCCCGGCTTCGCTCCCCGAGCGCAGCAACGGAACATGGCGCAAGCAGTAGCCGCTGCTATCGAAGCACGCAGCGTCTTGTTAGTCGAAGCCGGTACTGGCACCGGTAAAACTTACGCTTACCTGGTACCGGCTTTACTGTGCGGTGGCAAGGTTATCATCTCTACAGGCACCCGCAACCTGCAGGAACAGCTGCACTACAAGGATTTACCGGTAGTGTGCCAAGCGTTAGGGATTACCGCGCGGCGGGCCATGCTGAAGGGGCGCAGCAACTATCTTTGTCTGCATCGCTTCGAGCGAATGGAGACCGGCGGGCATTGGCCCAGGTCACGACAGGCTGCTGACTTCGGCCATATTCGTGCCTGGGCCCACCATACCCAAAGCGGTGATATTGCCGAAGTCAAAGCTGTTGCTGAAGATTCGCCGCTATGGTTTCAAGTGACGTCCACCGCGGATAACTGCTTGGGTCAGGACTGCCCGCATTGGACCGACTGTTATGTCGTCAAAGCGCGACGCAAGGCCCTGGATGCTGACGTTCTGGTCATCAATCACCATTTATTTTTTGCCGACATGGTGGTCAAGGAGGAAGGCTTCGGGGAATTATTGCCGGAAGCCGAAGCGTTCATTCTCGACGAAGCTCATCAGCTACCGGAAGTGGCGGGCCATTTCTTCGGTTTATCCCTGAGTAGCCGCAATTGCGAGAGTTGTCGCAAGATAGCCTCGCCGAACATCTGCGGGACGCACCGGATTTCCGAGAAATGGCTGAACGCGCCCGGCGGCTGGATCAAGCCACTGCCGATGTGCGCCTTGCTCTGGGTCATGAAAGACGCCGCGCGCCGTGGTCTGAGATGGCGTTATCCTCGGCTGTCGATAACGCTACTGAAAACCTCCAAGAATCTTTGCATGCCCTGCAACAAGCCCTGGCAGAAGCTGCCCGCGCGGTAAAGGATTGGACAACTGTCGTAAGCGCTGTGATGCGCTGATCGAACGTCTGGAATTATTAACTCACCCGACCGCGCAAGACGGCATCCACTGGTTTGAAACCCATACCCACAGCTTCACCCTGCATTTGACCCCGTTGAATATCGCCCCGCATTTCCAAACCCACCGCGTCGCCTATCAAAGTGCCTGGATATTCACGTCAGCGACGTTGGCGGTGGGTGACAGCTTCGACCATTTTGCCCAACGCATGGGCTTGGAGCAGCCGCAAACCTTGCGCCTGGACAGTCCCTTCGACTTCGCCCGTCACGCCTTGCTGTATCATCCCCCGGCACTACCGACGCCGTCTTCCCCACAGTTCATTGAGGCGTTGATCCAAGCCGCCTTACCGGTATTGGACGCCAGCAAAGGGCGCGCTTTTCTGCTGTTCACCAGCTATCGATCGCTGCAACAGGCCGCAGATATTTTGTCTGAACGCCTCGGTTACCCAACTCTGATTCAAGGCACTATGCCTAAAAATGAATTGCTAGCCACCTTTCGGCAACTGGGCAACGCTGTTTTGCTAGGCACCGCCAGTTTCTGGGAAGGCGTGGATGTGCGTGGCGAAGCCTTATCCTGCGTCATCATTGATAAATTACCGTTTGCTTCACCGGGGGATCCGATCATACGCGGTCACATTGAGGCCATAAGACAACGCGGCGAAGATCCGTTTCTGGCATACCAGATACCTCAGGCTGTCATTGCGCTTAAGCAAGGGGTGGGCCGACTGATCCGTGACATTAACGACAGAGGTGTACTCATGATTGGGGATCCACGCTTACTGACCAAAGCTTATGGGCGCTTCTTTCTCGATAGCCTGCCGCCCATGCGCCACACCTCTCAATTGGCTGAAGTCAGGGAATTTTTTGCCGGACAAGATGAGCTCGTAGCCGCCTCGGATTCTCCGTGAAACTGCTCGCTCTGGATACCTCTACCGAGGCTTGTTCAGCCGCCGTATTGGTGGATGATGAAGTGATTGAGCGCTATGAATTAGCGCCACGTCGTCATGCTGCGCTGATTTTGTCAATGATCGAAGCCGTCTTGGCCGAAGCCGGTTTAACTGCCGGACAATTGGATGCACTGGCTTTTGGACGCGGTCCGGGAGCCTTTACTGGTATCAGAATCGGTGTAGGGGTTGCGCAGGGGATTGCTTTTGCCGCCGATTTGCCGGTCGCACCGATCTCCACACTGGCCGCTATCGCTCGCAATGCCTCCTCTGAACGAAATGCCGACCATATCGCAGTGGCATTGGATGCCCGGATGGGCGAGGTTTATTGGGGCACTTATGCCACGACGGCTGGAGGAGAGCTCGTCCTGCTGGGGGCGGAGCAAGTCTGTGCGCCTGCCGCCGTACCGGTTCTGAACAGTGCTGAGTGGTTGGGGGCCGGCATGGGTTGGACGGTATACCACGAAACCTTCGTCCAACGCCTGGGCAATTTAACCTGGTGGGGCGACTGTTATCCGCGGGCCGGCGATATCGCATTGCTTGGCGCGGCAGCCGGGCAACACGGTCAGTGGGTCGCTGCGGAGCAGGCTTTACCGGTGTACCTGCGTGACGAGGTCGCCCACAAATCGTAACGGCTTGCACTGGCCACATCCAGTCTTTTTCCTTGCGCCGCTGACCGAATATCGCCAAGTCGTGATAACATGATTTCTGACGCTATAACAACAACTGAGATAACCCCTGCGGAGGCAAAACGATGGCTGTGGAAATCTCGACCGATCCGGTTCACAGCAAAGCAATCCCGGATTTGATCAACAAGCTGTTGCATGAACGTCAGGACATGTTGGTGCTCTTCAACCGCTTGGCGGCAATGCAGGTGGCTTCCCCCCCGCAACGGGCAGAAACCGGCGCTGAAAAAATTCTGCGAACTGTTAGTGGATTACATTGCGCTGGGGCATTTCGAAGTGTATCAATGCCTTGAGGACCATGCAGGGGAATCAAAAAAGTGTCAGCGGGTTAGGCGTCTAGCAAAAGAATTTTATCCCATGATCGCTGAAACAACCGAAGCTGCGATTGCATTCAATGATCATTACGCCTCTCCGGGACAGGAGACCGACACCTTATATGCCGATCTGTCGCAACTCGGTGAGCAACTCGCTACCCGGATCGAGTTAGAGGATCGCCTGATTAACGCAGTCGGATATCCCACCAATACAGAAACCCTGCTTCAGTAACCTCTTAAACCCATAGGACGAAGATTAACCCGACCGCGACGCGCCAAAGCCACTGTAGCTAAT
>JAAUQA010000489.1 GCA_012032855.1 Candidatus Competibacteraceae bacterium | reverse complement strand
CACGAATCGGTGATCCGCAGCATATCAATCATCGCGGCTTCGTGATCCAGCACTACCGTCGGTACATCGCTGGCGACCAACAGGCGATTGACAATCTGTCCAAAGCGCCCACTCCGGCAATCACTACCGTACCTTGCTCGTCAATCGCATCGGGCTGTTGCGTTGCGCCGCCCTCTAGCCGAGGTAGAATAAGTTTGTCGTAGAGAATAAACAGTGCCGGTGTTAGCAACATCGACAGCGCGACAACCAATGACAAGGTCTTCGCCAAATCAGAGGGGATCACGCTGTTCTGTACGCAAAAGCTGAGCAACACGAAGCCAAACTCCCCGGCCTGGGCCAAACCAAGAGAGAACAGCCAGCTGTCACCGGATTTGAGGCGAAACAGCCGCGCGAGTCCAAACAAAACCAACGCCTTGACTGCGATAACGCCCAAGGTCAGCCCAATAACGCTCGCGAAATCGCCAAATAACACGTCAAAGTCAATACCTGCCCCGACGGTAATAAAAAAAAGCCCGAGCAGCAGCCCTTTGAAGGGCTCAATATCGGATTCGAGTTCGTGGCGAAACTCGCTGTTGGCCAGCACTACGCCAGCGAGGAAAGTTCCGAGTGCAGGGGATAAATCGACCAAAGTCATCAGCAACGCTATTCCGATCACCAGCAGCAATGCGCTTGCAGTAAAGATTTCCCGCAAGCGAGACTCGGCAATAAATCGAAACAGCGGCCGCGACAAAAAATGTCCGCCAAAGAGCACTAGGGCAACCGCGCCGAGTACTACCAAGGCATGACCCCAACCGGGAAGACCCTCAACCAAACTGGTTAATTCATGATGACCGGGTTCTCCTTGACCGCTCGTACCGGCAACTTCGGCAACGCTCTCCAAGCCGTTCCCTGCCAGTGCCGGTAAGGCGAGCAAGGGAATCAGCGCCAGCATGGGAATTACCGCGATGTCCTGAAACAGCAGTACGGAAAAACTTGAGTTTCCCCCTTCGGTTTTGATCAGCCCTTTCTCGTTCAGTGTTTGCAGAACAATGGCGGTCGAGGATAGAGAAAAAATCAGCCCGATGGCGAGCGCGACACTCCAGTACACGCCGAACAATAGGGAAAACCCAGCGATTAATCCGGCGGTCACGACAACTTGCAGACCACCCAAACCCAGCAGGCGATTGCGCATTTTCCATAGTAGGTGTGGTTCCAGCTCCAAGCCGACTAGAAATAACATCATCACCACGCCGAACTCGGCAAAGTGTTGTATTTCCTGCGTCTCGGAGCCCACCAGACCGATGACCGGCCCGATCACGATACCGGCGATCAGATATCCCAGCACTGAACCCAAACCCAAGCGCTTGGCGACAGGGACGGCAATGACTGCGGCACAGAGATAGACGAAGGCTTGAAACAACAATCCACTCACGAATCATGTCCCCTGAATGATGGTATTGAGGTCGCCGTTGAGCTGGGTTAGTTCTTGCGCGGCTTCAATATGCAGCCGGTCGTCCCGCAACGCATCGAGAACCCGAAGCCAGTCGGCCACATGACAAGCAACACGATCCTCTTCGACTGCGTTACGGGCGCTAAATAGGGCAAAAGGTGGCAAATAAACCATTCCGCAAAGCAAAGCGGTTTGTTCCAGCGGTTGCAGCAATTCGCGGATCGTAAAATGGTTGTAGCCTTGCGCGCAGTAGGCGGCTTCGGGGCCGCCCGCCGTCAGCGCGTTGAGAAAGATCTTGCCTTGTAAAGCCGTTCCACCGGAACCGTAAGCGAAGCCGTGCTCCAGCACCAAATCTTGCCATTCCTTGAGGATCGCCGGCGTTGAATACCAGTACAGCGGGTGCATAAAGACGACAACGTCATGATCGACCAAGCGCGCTTGCTCTCGTTCGACATCAATGTCGAGCGCCGGATATTCAGCGTAAAGATCGACAAATGTCACCCCATCGACGCGAGCAGTCGCCTCGGCAAGCGGACGGTTGACTTCGGAGCGTTCAAGTGAAGGATGCGCAAATAGAACAAGAATGCGGCGTTCCACAGGGTCATGACTCACGGCAACTGTTGCAATTCGCGCAGCAATTCTTCGGGGTCAGCGCGTTTTTATAATCAACATCAACGAAGGCGTACCGCACGGTCCGATCAGCTTCAATTATAAATGTCGCAGCTAACGGCAACTCCCATGCATCGTTAGCGTGGTTTTTCTCCAGATCGACGCCATACGCTTGGTAAATCGGTTTCAGCTGTTCATTGAGCGCAAAAACAATTTTGATCTGGCGCGCATAGTTATTGTTGCCGTCGCTGAGCACCGAAAACTTTAAGCCATGCTTCTCTGCGGTGCTCAGTGAATTATCCGGCGTTTCCGGGGTTATCGCCACCAAGGTCCCACCCGCCGCTTCAATTTCAGGCAAGTGCTCCTGATAGGCATGAAGCTGCAAATTACAGTACGGACACCAGCCACCCCGGTAAAACGTCACGATTGCTTTGCGGTCGCCAATGGCTTCATAGAGGCTAGTCGCTTCACCTTTGGCGGTGACAAATTCACCATCAGGCAATTGATCGCCAACCTTAGGCGCATCATTGCCAACACCGGATTCTCGCAGTGCCTGTTCCGCAGCATCCATGATGGCCTGCATATCAGCAGGCGTTTCTTTCTTATGCGAGGCTGAAAGTGCGTCGAGTTGTTCGGTTAGGCTTTCAGCGACTACCGAGGGAATGCCGGCAAGCAAAAGAATAACAACGACCAAAGGCGTGACGAGTTTTAGCATCAGTTTTTTTCCTCATACCACCGCAAGTGCTGCGGATTCCAGGACGCATAAAGTGTAGGTGGGGTTGAATTGCTGCGTAAGCTTCAGCGGCGCAAGTATAACTAAACCACCCCATTATGATGGCTTTGTATGGATTATGGACAGTTCGTGTTTCAGAAGTATCGTTAGGTAAGCTGTGCGCTTTGTTGCCAGGGAATTGATTGGGATGATGATCAACCTCCAGAACTGGATTAAAGAAACCGTTGTTAATGATTGTTTAAGGATTGTTCTATGCTTGTTGCAACGCTGACCGGAGAGCTGATTGATCATCTCTCAAGGCACAGATAGCCTATGTTGGCAACAAACGTAAGGACTGCAGATGGATACCCCCCCAAATTCCGGTTCCCTGACCCCGCAAGCCTTTATCCGCAAGTGGCAAGCTGCTGATCTCAAGGAACGCTCCGCCGCGCAGGAGCATTTCATCGACCTGTGTCGATTATTGGGCGAGCCGACCCCCGCCGAGGCCGATCCGACCGGCGACTGGTATTGCTTTGAAAAAGGCGCATCCAAGCTAACCGGCAGGGCTGGATGGGCGGATGTTTGGAAGCGGGCCATTTCGGTTGGGAATATAAGGGTAAGCGTAAAGATTTGCAGGCCGCGTATATTCAATTGCAGCAATACGCTATCGCGCTGGAAAACCCGCCGTTGCTGGTAGTGTGCGACCTGGATCGGTTCCG
>JAAUQA010000488.1 GCA_012032855.1 Candidatus Competibacteraceae bacterium | reverse complement strand
GGCCCATGTCGATTGATGGGGTGGTGATCAACGCCTCGCCCTTGATTGCCCTTTTTCGGGCAAATCTCCAATCCGTGTTGCCGAGGCTCTTTTCGGAGTTGTTGGTCCCTACGGATGTCTGGAAAGAAGTCGTCAACCGCACTCATGACGACCCGGCTACTCGCGCGCTTCCCCAGTCACCGTGGGCAAAACAGGTGCCGGTCTCCATCGACCCGCGGATTCGGTTGTGGAACCTGGGGGCTGGGGAAACCGCCGTTCTCTCCCTGGCACTGAGTAAGCCAGGCGGGCTTGCGATCGTGGACGATAGAGCGGCGAGACGCTGTGCCCATGTGATGGAGATCACCACGATTGGTACGGCAGGCGTGATCGTTCTCGCCAAGAGAAAGGGTGTAATCGCATCGGTAGAAGGCGCGCTGAGACAGTTGCAGGGGGCGGGCCTTTGGCTTTCCGACGGGTTGGTTTCTCAACTGGCTGCTGAATGCGATACCCCGAGTTGAACGGACATGCTCCACCGATACAGCTCCCGCCGTGCCAGCCTGTAAGAAGAGTTCCTCTTCCCAGCTCCAACTGAGCCGTCGCATTCGAATCTTCATCAGGGCTGCTTTTTAAACTGCTGAATTGGCTAAACACCGATTCAATGCGAGCGCCTTAATCCCTTCTTCATCAGGGCTGCCTATTAAAGTAAGCGGTGCATCTAGCACAGAGTTGCGAAAGCAGCCGGCAAAGCAGCACGGATTTTCATCATTCAATCTCCTCAGTCAATAGAAATGTAGCGTTAATCGTTGGATTGAAGATTAAGCCGTTCCTGTTTCTGAGTGATTTCGCGACTACCGCTTTTCGGTTTCATTTGTTTCTGCGCGATCAATCGCTTGTGAGCGAGTGGTCACTCCCCTGATCGCGCTGATCACCGCTGTGAAAACCGCCATTCTGTGAACCTTGATCCCGACCCTCACTTTACTTGTAAGGGACTGATCCTCGCCTTAGTGAAGGATCATATTCAAACGACTCTCTGACTATTAGAGAAACAGGTCAGCACGCACGTGAAAACGGGCTGCCAAACGTTTCGCCAGCGTTTTACTAATTGCCCGCTGCCCGTTCAGGATTTCGGAAATACGACTTTGCGGTGCACAATCGCTAAGATCAGTTTGCTTCAGGTCATGCTGCTCCATCAGAAAGCGCAATAATTCACGGGGTTCTGCCGCTGGAATCCGACTAATGTTCGTTTTCGTAAGCTATCAAATTGTTCGGCCAGATAGTCGAGCAGCGTCGGCCAAGGGATGCTGTTCATCATCACCTACGACGTCAAGCAACGCATCCACGGTGGCGGCAACCTGGACGTACTCGGCTTCGGTCCGCACAGACGTTACGCCAATCAACTGCTTGAAAGGTAGCCATGCCTCCAGGATAGCCTGGGGATTCGGCAAGGGTTTAAGTACCTGGCTCATCACTTTTTAGTCTTCCATTTGTCGCGGTCGTACTCCGCATGGGTCAAGATGGCGCGGATGAATACTTTGCGCCGATTGTAATGGATTGAAGCAATCAATCGGTACTTGTTACCGCCAACGTTGAATACGGTTAAGCCGTTCACGTAGTCGGCGCTAGCAAAAGTAGCCCGCAGGTCGTTGAAGTCTTTGAATGTTTCGCTTTCCATAGTGTGATGCCACGCCTCAAGCGCACCCTTTGCGTCTGGATGGGCTGTCCAGAATTTCACCAACGCTGGTTTAGCAATCACATGCATAGTTGCAAAATATACCACAAAGGTATAGATGGCAAGATACTGGACCGAGCTTGATCACAGCAATTCCTAAAATGGCCTCCGGAACGATTTCCGCCGCCAGCGGCAGGTCCTTTCGCTAAAGGATTCACTCTGGTGTGCCCGACCACTGTGTAACCGTCTCAGCCGGCACTGCAGACGCCTTTGCTCGCTATAGGTTTTCAGTATCGACGAATTTCAGCGCCCCGTGCGGATTGACTTGCTCTTGGTTTCGGCAACCCGGCGTGGCCCAAGAATTAAGCTTGATTGGCCTGATTGTCGATGCTCCTGCCAATCTCAGTAACAACAAGGCCCATTTCCAAGGCTTCGGCGGCGAATGAGTCCAGCCGTTTTGGTCGATACCGGCCCTTTGGTTGCTGTGCTGTTAGTCGGGTCGTTCAAGAGCATGTTTTTACCTTTTTGTTGATAGGATAGTGGCATGATTAAAGCCCCATAGATCGGGTACAAAAAGCGCTCGACGTTATCCTGAAACCGTTGGGCTAGGCTTCGCTCCCGCCCGATCCTCTGGCTCTTTGCTTCACCATTGCGGAGGACCGCATGATCGACTTAACCAAAGTGTCCAATACCGCTCTCGTGCACGAAATTTATCGGCGTATACAGGGCGAATCGGATATGCACTATCACCTCAACTACTTGTTCAGGAAATCGTTACGCCCGATCTACCTCTTTTTCGACCAACAGGACATTGATGAGGCCAACATCCGTATGCGCAAGATCCCCGATTGGCAAGAACTGGAAGCGGCCCGTGACGAAGTTCTCCAATATTTTCCAACGGATGACGCAGCAGAGGACATCACCTGATACCACCGTCAAGTTCTTACTGGGTTGGGTCGTACCCACTCGAAACGATAGTGGTCGAATCCAAAAAGATATACAATGACTTGGTGTATATCCTGCTGCGCCTGGAGGCGGTTTATGCAAGTCTCGAAATGGGGAAATAGTTTAGCCGTGCGAATCCCTGCCGCTGTGATTGAAGCGCTTAACCTCAAAGAAGGTGACGATATCGAAATTCAGATTGCCGGTGCGCGCCAGTTTGAGGTCAGCCGCTCACCGGATAATCAGGCGTTACTGGCGCGGTTGCGAAAATTCCGGGGTCGTTTACCGGTGGGTTTTCAGTTTGATCGGCTGGAAGCCCATGAACGCAAATGAGCCGTTTTTCGACACCAACATCTTATTGTACCTACTCTCCAGCGACGCAGCCAAGGCGGATCGCGCGGAGCAATTGATGGCTACTGGGGGCGTCATCAGCGTCCAGGTGCTCAACGAATTCGCTACCGTGGCCTCCCGCAAACTGGGCATGAGTTGGCGCGAAATTCGCGAGGTGCTGGACACAGTGCGCGCGATCTGCCGGGTCATGCCGCTGACCCTGGAAACCCATGACCGAGGGATGGCCCTGAGCGAACGTTATGGTTTCGCCCTTTACGATGCAATGATTCTCGCCGCCGCGCTGTTGGCGAACTGTATGATCCTGTACACGGAAGATCTGCAGGACGGTCAACGCATCGATAATCAGTTAACGGTCAACAATCCGTTTAATCCTCCTTGAGCTTGAAGTTTTCTCAAGATTGAACAATCACCAACTTTAACGAGTAGTTGTTCAGTTTGCAAAATTCGTTGAGCGTCGGCGAATCACTTGTTCCCAACAACAGCAGCACCCTATGAGAAGCGACTACCCTCGATATAGCTGTCCCGCTCGG
>JAAUQA010000487.1 GCA_012032855.1 Candidatus Competibacteraceae bacterium | reverse complement strand
CTCAATTGCCCAGTGTCCTCGGGGAGTACCAAGATGTGTGGGGTATTCATGCAGCTCTAACTCTCAGGGGTTGTATCGACGCGGCAATTGGCAAGGCCTCAATTAATTAGCACCCCACAAATTTTGGTACTCTCCCAGGCTCACGACATTGAGCGGGTCGGGGAATTTTGGTGCCACACCACCCGTAGATAGATGGCCTTACGAAGATGGCCTGCCACGGCAGTGGCTTTAAGACAGTTCGGCGGTAAGTGATGATAATTGAGCTTGCGACCGTATTTACGCCGCGAGCCGCGACCGGCATAGGGCAGATACAGCGTGCTATTGTGACGCAATTTTCTGATCAGCTCCAAGCCCGTGCGGCGGACCATTTGCAGGGCTTGATTGTGGCCGAAGGCTCCGTCGGAGACGAAGTAAACCACGCTTAGTATCTGGCGAACCTGTGCCAGTACTCGTCGCAAAAGGCCTTGAACAAACTGCAAATACGGCGACAGAGTTATCTCTCGGCGATTATCATTGCGGTTGCTTTGAGGTCGCCCACGATGCCGGCCCGCTTTCTTATTCAAAATTACCGCCATCACCAACGATCCGGTCGTCGAATCAACATTAATTTTCCTATTCTTCCATAGCATGTCAGTACGGGCGGTTTATAAGGTTTTTTAGGCCCATTCCCAGGGAGATGCTTGCACGAATCGTGATATAAATCTCTGGCGTTTTCTTCCAAGTTGTTTTTGTCGGTATTGGATATTACCTCCTTATCCTTCTCATCATTTTGCAACATAAAGCTCTCCTTTTGTTTATGCCAATAACGCGTACAATTCAGGGATTAAGCGAGCTTGAGTCAATAATTACAAGTCACGCAGCTTAAAGTGCCTGCCGATATTTTGCTCTCAATGAGGTCTTTTTCCGCAGGTTATTATATTATTATATCCAAATTTCGACTACCCAATGATCGACTTTTTGGTGACCAAACCCTGGAACCGAAGTGCAGCGCGCCTCAATTGCTGGTTCATGGAAATGCCCTGCGTATGGGCCAAAACTTTTCGGGTAATCTGACTGGTATCAACTTGAGTATTACCAGCCGAACCGGTAGGTGTAGCGGCCTGCAAACATAAACACGCGGCAGCAATTCCCGCCCTGAGGAGTTGAGTTGGTATTCTGGTGCTTGACAGTTTGCGCGAAAACCGACACACAGCATCGCCTGCGGCTTCTCTTAAAGAGGCCGATAGGTGGTCAAATGGTTGTCGATGGATATAACGCTCAAACACTTCAGGTTGACGGTAAGCACGGGCTAGTTTCGGCTATGAGGTATTCGGTGCCAGCACCGCGGGCACATGGCCGGTAGCGATGGCTTCCCACAGGGGTTTCCAGTCGGGGATATAATAGCCGGTAAACAGCGCCCGCAGCCGTTCCCACAACGAGGTGCGCGAGCGACAGTGGGCTCGCGCGGCCTGAAACAGTCGACAGCCCAACTCCTGGACCTGATCGACCAGGAAGGCCAGCATCATGAGCAAGGCCAAGACGGTGGCGAGGTGCTGGCTACCGTGGCCGTAGTTGTGCTCCAGGTCATAGCCCTGGTTTTTGAGCGTATTGAAAGTCTCATTTTCTACTTTCCAGCGGGCGCGTCCTCCTCGCATCAGCGGTTCAACGTTGTCTGGGGTCAATTCGATATCGGTGATCCAGCTGAACAGCCGCTGCTGGTCGCCGTCGATTTCCCAGTATTCTAGGAAGTTAACCTGCAGGTGGGGATGGGTTTTGTTCAGGGGCAGCGCGTTGACCCAGCGATAGCCGTGCTCGACCCCCTGGGCATCGGTGTATTCCCATTCCTGACAGGTGCCCGTGACCAGCTGCTCTTGGACCGCGGCAAACAAGGCTTCGTGGTCGCCAGGCTTGACATGGATCACGTAGCGCAGGTCGAGCGCGCGCAGTAACTCAAGATGGGGACCATTGGCGGCGAGGCTATCTTCCACGACGAGCCATTTCAACTGCGGATAGTCGCCCCGTAATTGCGTTAACAGCCGCTTGGCGGCATTCCGTTCACAGTCATTCTTGCGCATGCCGTCCTGGCGGGTGATGGCTTCCGGGGCCAGCGGTAACACGGTTTTTAAGTCCGGATGCACGATGACCGCCCCGAGCAGTTGATGGTAGTAACGGATCTGTCCCTTCACGGTCTTGCGGCAGCATTCCGCGCAGTGGATGGCGCCGGAGGCAAACTGGCCCGTGCCATCGACCGAGACCAGGTAATAGCCATCGAGATAGCGATACGGCTCCAGCGCTTTATGGCGCTGCACCTGCCGGTGCACCGCCCGAAACGCCGGGCGCAGCTCGGCCGGGTCAACCGGGTCAAGAATGGTGCGCATCTGGGTATCACACGGCGCCCGTTCCACTGCATAGAGGGTGTTGAGATTGTGCCGGATGACCCCTTCGTTGTACGCTTCGTCAAACTTCAGTAACGAGGGGTATTTCAAGCCAAATACCGCCAGTCCTGACATCAGCGCATCCGCCAACGGAATTTGATTCCGTTCGTTGCGGTGCTCGGGGACTTGTTCAAAGCACCGGCGGATGGTCTGGAGTAAACCCGGTGCTGAAAGCTGTTTGCGTAAACGGGGGGAGGGGGCAGCCATCGGTGGGGACTTCCGCAGGTGGTTCCAAGAACTCTTAGCTTACTGGACACCGCACCTTTTACCCAATACCCTTACGAAAAGTTCCCTCAGGTCTCGCCGTTACTTGTCTGAAACTAAAGCACTATTTTTGAGGCCGGGAATTGCTGAACACGCGGACTCACAATAATGGCCTGTTTTGGGACCACATTATCTGCAAATAAGAAAGTGCTAAGACCCACATTATCTGCAACTGGGCCCAAAATAAATGCAACGGGACCGCAAACAGGGCGTTGGACCCACATTAACTGCAACTAAGGGATTTTCCTGGAAAATCCTATTGTTAAGTTTAATCGAACGCTTATCGTTTGATTAAAAGGATGAACACCGGACAAGTAAGAACGGGGTAAACGGTCGTTTTTTCTGGACAGCTGATCGAAGGTTTTGGGTGCACAACCTCAACAAGGTCTGGTTCGTGCCGGGTTTTACCGAGGAGGATTTCGTTTAATTGCAGCTAATGTGCGTCCGTGCCGTTGTTTGCAGGCTGGTTGCAAATAATCTGAGCCCAGTTGCAGATAATCTGGGCCGGGGACACCGGATAGTTGCAGATAATGTGAGCCCGTCAGGGGACTTTATTGTGAGTCCTGGGAGTTATGATTGCAGGCCGCTACGGTTAAACTCACGTTGTGTATCGCAAAAGCCGTTTTCTGATACACAAAAATAGTTGTGTGCTCTGCGTGATACACAAATTTTTTCACCTCAAAAAATGGCCGTCCTAAAGTGGGTGCACCCTCCAATTCGGGTATCATGAACCCATCGAACCAAAACCAAGCGACTTTATAAGGAGCGTACAGTGCAACCCATACGACGGTTCACGCT
>JAAUQA010000486.1 GCA_012032855.1 Candidatus Competibacteraceae bacterium | reverse complement strand
CAGCGGTGAGCCGGTCATCACTGATCATGAACAAGCCGAGGCCCGGTTATATAAGATCGCTGGTGCATTTTTGCACCACAACCGGCCTATTGAACGCCCAGCTGATGACCCCGTGTATCGGCTGATTGCGGGCAGCCCTCGCCCTATTCGGTTGGGACGCGGCAATGCCC
Source organism: Candidatus Competibacteraceae bacterium (assembly GCA_012032855.1). Next base: position 3,307 of record JAAUQA010000486.1, on the reverse strand, counting down.
CCCTGGAACTGCAATTGCCGCAACCTTTGCCGGAACCCGTGTTGGCCTTGGGCGGGCACTTAAAAGTCACTGTGGCGCTGGCATGGGAACAACGGGTCGTCATCTCACCACACATCGGCGAGTTGGGTTCGCCGCGCAGTCTGGCGGTTTTCGAGCAAGTCGGACAGGACTTGCAACGGCTCTACGGCGTGACAGCGACGCAGCTGATTTGCGATGTCCATCCGCAGTACACCGGTACGCGTTGGGCGAAGCGGCAAAACCTACCGCTGGCTAGCGTATTTCATCACCATGCTCATGCCAGCGGTTTGGCGGGGGAGCATCCGGCTATCGAACCGTGGTTGATGTTCACTTGGGATGGGGTCGGCTATGGCCCGGACGGTACCCTGTGGGGCGGCGAAACCCTGTGGGGACAACCGGGTGCTTGGCGGCAACTAGGCGGATTGCGACAATTTCGGTTGCCGGGCGGCGACAAAGCTGGACGCGAACCGTGGCGATCAGCTGCAGCGTTGTGCTGGGAAGCTGAATTTGACTGGGAGACCAGCGCAGCAACGGACTGGGGCTTAGCGCGTCATGCCTGGGAGCGGGGTTTGAACAGTCCGCTGAGTTCAGCAGCAGGCCGCTTGTGTGATGCGGCAGCAGCGTTGATTATGGGCATTCATCAGTGCAGCTTCGAGGGCCAAGGACCGATGCAATTGGAAGCGCTGGCCGACGGTTGCCGGGATTGCGATGACTCGATTGAAATGCCGTTGTCTCTGGACGAAGCAAAGGTACTGCGCTGGGATTGGTCGGTATTATTGCCGCTCCTGACCGATCAACACGCATCCCCAGCCTACCGAGCTGCGGTATTTCACAATAGCTTGGCAGATGTGGCGATCCAGCAAGCGTTATCCATACGTGAGCAATATCCGTTTACAGCGGTGGGTCTGACGGGTGGCGTATTCCAGAACCGATGGCTGGCGGAACGCATCGTCACTCGTCTGAGCGAACGGGGCATTCCTGTGTATCTGCCCGCCAAGACTCCCTGTAACGACGGGGGGTTGAGTTTCGGACAGATCATTGAGTGGGCGGCTAGTCGCTGAATGATCCGACCTACGGTGAACGCACACAACGTTCGCCAGGGTGCCGATCAGCCGTAATTGACACACCTCCCGATCCCCATTACTGTTTCCCTTTCCGCCAGTCTTTTCTGGCGATCCGATTTATCCCTGACACGAAGTGAATACCTTGAACACCGAATTTGCCAGAATCCGTCGCTTACCGCCTTATGTCTTTAGCATCGTCAACGATCTCAAAGCCAAGGCTCGAGCTCGTGGCGAAGACATCATCGATTTCGGCATGGGCAACCCCGAACGCCCACCCGCCCAGCACATTATCGATAAGCTGGCCGAGGCTGCGCAGCGGACCAACACCCACCGGTATTCGGCGTCCAAGGGTATTCCGCGACTGCGTCGAGCGATCTGTAATTGGTATAAAACCCGTTACGACGTGAATCTCGATCCCGAAACCGAAGCCATCGTGACCATCGGTTCCAAAGAGGGTCTTGCCCATTTGGCCCTAGCCATGGTCGAGCCGGGCGATACGGTGCTGGTGCCGAATCCGGCCTATCCTATCCATCCTTATGGCTTTGTGATCGCCGGGGCCGACATCATGCATGTGCCGCTGGTGCCGGGGACGGATTTTTTCGCCGAACTGGAAAAAGCCATCAAAAACACTTGGCCACGGCCGAAAGCCTTGGTGCTGAACTTTCCCGCTAATCCCACCACGCAATGTGTGGAACTGGATTTTTTTGAGCGAGTAGTAGCGATTGCCCGTGAGCATGAAATCTGGGTCATCCAGGACATCGCGTATGCCGACATCGTGTTCGACGGCTACGTCGCCCCGTCTATCCTGCAAGTGTCGGGGGCGATGGACGTGGCGGTCGAAAGTTTTTCGCTATCCAAGAGCTACAACATGCCCGGCTGGCGGGTCGGCTTTATGTGCGGTTGCCCGACCCTGATCGGCGCGCTAACCCGCATGAAATCCTATCTGGACTACGGCATGTTCACCCCCATCCAGGTAGCGGCTATTGCCGCGCTGGAAGGCCCGCAGGAATGCGTCAAGGAGATTTGCGATTTGTATCAACGCCGCCGCGATGTACTCTGCGAAGGATTAACCGCTGCCGGTTGGGCCATTGAAAAACCGCAAGCCACCATGTTCGTGTGGGCGAAAATCCCAGAAGAATACCGCGCCATGGGCTCATTGGAGTTCACTAAAAAAACTGCTGGCCGATGCTAAAGTGGCGGTATCGCCGGGGGTCGGCTTTGGTGAATACGGCGATGATCACGTGCGCTTTGCCCTGATCGAAAACGAGCATCGCACCCGTCAGGCGATTCGCGGTATCCGCGACATGCTGCGCAAAGGCAGCAAGGTTAAAGAAGGAGTGTTGTCTTGAAGCCGGTCAAAATTGGTCTGTTGGGTTTAGGGACGGTCGGCGGCGGCACCTGCCGGGTACTGGGCCGTAATGCCGAGGAAATCAGTCGGCGTGCTGGTCGCGAAATCTCAATCTCGCGGGCAGCGGTGCGTAACTTGGACCGCCCTAGCCCAACCGGCGTGTCGTTGACCACCGATCCGCAAGCCATCATCAATGACCCCGAAGTGGAGGTCGTCGTGGAACTGATCGGCGGTTATGAGCCGGCGCGGACGCTGGTGTTGCAGGCAATCGCTAATGGTAAACACGTGGTCACCGCCAACAAGGCGCTGATCGCTCTGCACGGTAACGAAATCTTTCAGGCCGCCCATGAATGCGGCGTAATGGTGGCGTTCGAGGCGGCAGTGTCGGGCGGTATTCCGATCATCAAGGCGATTCGCGAGGGCTTGGCCGGCAACCGCCTCGACTGGGTGGTCGGCATTATTAACGGCACCAGCAATTTTATCCTCAGCGAAATGCGGGAAAAACGCCGCGATTTCGCCGACGTGTTGGCAGAAGCGCAAGCGCTCGGTTATGCGGAAGCCGACCCTACTTTCGATGTGGAAGGGATCGACGCCGCGCATAAATTAACCATTCTCGCCTCCATCGCCTTCGGTGTTCCTTTGCAATTCGACAAGGTCTACACCGAAGGGATTACCCATATTACGCCGGACGATATTGTTTATGCCGGGGAGTTAGGCTATCGCATTAAGCATCTGGGGATTGCGCGTCGCGCGCCGGCTGGGATCGAGTTGCGGCGTCCATCCAACTTTGGTCCCCGAACCGGCAATTGATTGCTAATGTTGAAGGGGTGATGAAGTGCGGTGCTGGCTATCGGTGATGCGGTCGGACCGACCTTAT
>JAAUQA010000070.1 GCA_012032855.1 Candidatus Competibacteraceae bacterium | reverse complement strand
CCACTTTCGGGGCATGGGGTTTATGAAGCTATCGGCGGTGGCCTTGCCTTAGCCGCGACGGTCAATACGATGCTGGCGCGACCTCAGGACACCGCTACTGCAGAGCGTTTCTATCGCGAACGGATCGAAGATAATTTTCTACGCATGGCGCGCATCGGCAGGGATTTTTACCGCCTCGAACAGCGTTGGCCGGACCAGCCGTTCTGGCGCGAACGCGCGGGTTGGCCGGACGCTGAACCGGCCCATGCCGCACCCGATGCTGAACCCACCCGTATCGAGTCACGCCCGGTCAATGTAGACGGTTTCATCACACTGCGAGAAGTGATTGTGACCGCCGACCATCCGCGCGGTATCTGGCAAGTCGAGGGTGTACCGCTGGCAGCATTGTTACGGGAGTTGCAGGAACGCCGGGAAGAACAGCCGCAAACCGCTCTTTTGGACTACGCGGCTCGGGAGGGGCTTAACCCGAAACAGTGCCATAGCGCGCTGATTTGGCTAACAACGCGAGGGCTGATCGTCGGGTGAACGACGCTCTCGTCCCCAAAATCGGCACAGACTTTCCAAATGCTTGAACGCATCCGCAACAGAGGCCTGCGGTCGATTTAGAAAAAACGCCGCCAGTAGCCCACTCACTTGGGCGGCAGCAAAGCTGGCACCGCCGACGGGCTGCGATCCCTTCGACGCTGTCGGTGGATGCGGACAGGCGCCCAATTGAGCAGGACCATCGGGTAATGCGGATAATTCGCCCGGCCCGCAACGCGCATCTCCGCACACCCTCAGCACGCCGCGATAAGCAGCGGGAAACACCGGTTCACCCCGGGCAGGGGTTGAACACACCAGGATCACGCCCGCCTCGACAGCCGCTGCCACGGCGCGACTCAGAACGGTGCGGTCCTGCCGCAAACCGAAACTGAGATTGACCACCCCAACCTGCTCGCCCATCAGCCAATCCAACGCCGCAGCGACAACAACCGGCGCAATTGGCGAGGAATCGCGAAAAATCTGGGCGTTGAGCAGTCGGGCCTGAGGTGCGGCAGTCAGAATTATTTCGGCTAGCTGCGAACCGTGACTCATGCGGTCCGGTTCGACGGCACAGGCAATCACTTCTCCCGCCGAATTAAGCGCAAACCCCCGCGCCCCGACAACTGCGTGTTCCTGCTCCACCGCAACACCGCTGTCAATCAACCCGACTCGGACAGACTTAGACGCCATGCATTTAACCTTCAGGATGCTGCGGCCACAAACTGCCCTCCCGCAACTCCACGACAACGTCGACAGGGCCGACCACATCCAGACGATGGGTAATCACGATCCGGGTACGCCCGGCAAAAAGCCGGTCTATTTCGGCAATGATCCGACTGGCGGTTTCGACATCTACCGCTGATGTGGCTTCATCGAGGATCAATACTCGGGGTTCTTGCAACACGGCACGGGCGATTGCTAAACGTTGCCGCTGCCCACCGGATAGACCGACGCCACCGGCCCCGATATGAGTATCCAACCCTTCCGGGAATGCGGCAACGGCTGTATCCAGATGGGCCGTACTCAGTGCTAGTTGAAGTCTTTCAACGTCGGCCTCGGGACAGACATAGCGCAAATTCTCCGCCAGCGTACCGGGGAACAACACCACGTCTTGACTGATCACTACAATACGCCGCCGCAATTCGGCTAAATCAAGCTTTCTGAGGTCGACACCATCCAGCTTGATACACCCGGCTAACGGATCGTAATGCCGCTGCAAAAGGTCGATCAACGTCGATTTCCCCACCCCGGATGTACCGACAATCGCCAGTTTTTGTCCAGCGGGAATGTTCAACTCGGCTCCATCCAGAATGCTCGGTCCGCCATGCTCATAACTGAACTGCACTCGATCAATAAACAAATCGCCATGTGCCGTTTCCGGTAACTGCACCGGATCGGCGGGCGAACTGACCACTGGCGTTTGCCGGATGATCTCCTGCACCCGTTCCAAACTGACCCGCGCCCGCTGCCAACCTAGATACAGGCCCAGTAGCGTCTGTACCGGCCCAAGGGCGCGCATCAAATAGGCGGAGAAGGCGATCAGCGTACCGACAGTCAAGCTCCCCTGAAGCGTGAGATAGCCGCCCACGGCAAACACCAGGGCCGTGGAAACCGCATTGATGGCGCGGGGAATGCCGGCAGCGGTCAAATTAGCGATCTGTACCGCCTGCAAGTCTTCGAGATAACTGCGATTGAGGCCGTTCAGCCGCTCCGCTTCGCGCTGTTCGGTAGCGCTGGATTGAATGAATTTCATCGCCCGCAAGGTTTCGATCAAAAAAGCCGAAATCGCCGAAGCGCTTTGCCGCAAAGCTAAGGTGCGCCGCTCCACCAACGGGCGCAGCCGCCGCAACAATACAACTTGCAGCGGGATAAGCAGCAGCGCGATCAGGCTCAGAGCAGGGCTGAGCGATACCATCAAGACCAAAGCCACCAGCAGGCCGAATAGGCTATTAATCAGCGCCAGCGGCGAATCCACCGCAAAACGCTGGACTTCGGCCACGTCGCCGTCCAACCGGGCCAGGATTTCGCCGCTTTTAATGCGCGCGTAATAAGTGGGCGACAGCCGCTGCAAGTGCCGATAGACGAACTCCCGCAAGGCAAACAACACCCCGGCGGAGAGTCGCACGTACCCCAACCGGTTAACCGCTTCGCACAGCATCCCCAGGATCACGGCGACCACCATCAAACCGCACATCCACAGGACGGTCGGTAGCGATCCTGACAGCAACCCGTCATCAATCAGCCATTTGGTGAAATACGGTTGGCTAAGGGCCAGTGTTGTCGCCAGCAGGGAGAACAGCAGCACGAAACCTAATCGGCGCAGTTCGGGACGCACAAAAGACCACAACCAGATAATCGCAGTGCGGTCGTTACGCAAAACGCCCTCTTCTTGTGGAAGAGGGTCGGGGTGAGGGGGGCAAACAGGGGTTTCCGCAAACTCCCTCTCCCACCAAGGAAGAGGGTTAGGGTGAGGGGGTTAGTTAGCGCTGCACGATACGCAAACCGGCAACCGACTGGTCGCCGCCATCCGGCAGTTTGATATTACCGATTTTTCCAGCGTGGCCGAATCGTAGATAGCAATATCGTCCATCGTCCCGCCGAGATAGAGTTCCTTGCCGTCGCTGGAAATATTGATAGCGTAATAGGTGTGATCCAGGTCGATGCGCTTGATCACCATGTCCTTTTCCCGATCCATCTTGGTCAGTTGGGTATACACCATGAACACTTCGTTGGGCTGAGTCGGGCTCACGACCGACGAGAAGATCACCACGGAAGTATCCTCGAAATCCTGCATCTCAAACTCTTCTTTAGCGAAATCGAAGGTCAGCAGACCGGTTTTATAGGCGGTCGGATCTTCCGGGCTGATGTCGGTACGCACGGCGTAGTAGGGGTCGAGAAGATATTGGAACTCTCGTATTGCAACCAAACGTCGAACACATCCGGCTCGGCGTAATTGGGCCGTTGCCAGTTGCGGATCGGATAAGTTGTTTCAATCTCCCCACTGTCCGTGTTGAAGGCATACATATCCCAACCCAGTCCGTACAGGCGCGGCCGTTCCGTGCCCGCCAGCAACAACACGATTCGCCGTGGGGCGGGGAAGGTGCGCACCGGTTTGGCGTCCAGTCCGGCGCTGGTGTCGTAAACGGCGATCCGGGTATCCTGCACTTCGTATTCGCCTAACTTGAGTTGTACCGGCGATTGGTGCACATACATTTCTTTGCCGTCCCGGCTCACGTTCATCGCGAACACGGATTTCACCCGCTCGTTGTTCGCTGACATGTTAGCGCGGAACACTTCTTTGCCGGTCGCCAGATCGATACCGGAAATGCTTTCCCAGCGATTGGTGGTGAGGTACGCCACCTTGCCGTCGTCCGGAATCGCAATCGTGCTGGGTATGCCATTCCCCGGAATGGTAATGGTCTGTTCCACCTTGCGCGCCTGGGCGTCGATCACGTGGAGCTGGTTGGGCCGGGTCACCGCCAGCAGGAAATCCTTGGCCAACGCTTGCCCGCCGTAGCCGAGACCAATCAGCAAAATAAGCCCCCACCGAAGCCTGTTCATTGTGCATTTGCCACTCATGTCATTCCTCCGGATAAATCGCGTCCAGCAGCCGCCAGTCTCGCTGCGCGGAATTCTTGCCGTCGGTCCAGTCCGAGTTAGTATTCAGCATATCGCCGGTTTGCGCCGGCCACCAGCAGGGGTCGGTACAGCCGTATAAATCGGCTTCCATCGGCTGACACAGGCCAGCCACCCCGCCAAAGGCGTCCACTTCCCAGCCGGGATCGAAGGTGGTGGTGCAGCCAACCACGCTGGCCATCATCGACACTTCCTCGGCCTTGCCTGCCTCGGCGGCCCGTTCCAGCAATTCGGCTTTTTGGTTGAGGGCTTTCAGATGTTTCATCAGTGGGGTCTCCGGGGAGCGATATGCTGTTCAAAAAATCCGGGATTGTCGGTTTGTAGGCGGGTGTATGCCGCAATGCCGAAATCCACCCAGTCCCGCATCAGTTCGCAGTAGTGATAAACCGGCTTAAAGGGATCGCCGTAGCGCGCATAGGATTCGTGATAACAACCGCCGGCGCACAAGCTGCGGATGCGGCAAGTGGCACAACCGTAGCCGCTGCGGTCCATGGCGGTGGTAAGAAAACCGCCCAGTTTGTTCTCGTCGATACCGCTGGCGACATTGCCGAAGGTGGGTAATTGAGAACCCGTGAAGCGGTGGCAAAGATGCAGATCGCCGCTTTGATCGACCGCCAACATGCCCAAACCGGCCCCGCACGGCAGTGCTTTTCGCGTACCTTGCCAGAGATCGGTCATCATCTGATGCATGTTGGAATAACCGATATTCCGGTTGCCCAGCGCGGCGTCCAAATACCGTTCGCCCAGTGTTTTCAACCCTTGAAAAACGTCGGCCAATTCCGCCTCGGTGAGATTAAAAACGGCGTTATCCGAGGCCGTGGCCGGAGCGAAACCGACCTCGAAGAAACCCAGCTCATCGCGTAGGTGCCGATGAATAGCGAGCACATCGACATTACCGCGGGTCAAGGTCACCCGTGCCCCCACCGGACGTGCCGTATATCGGTTCAGCAGCATCTTGACCTTGCGCGCCACCAGATCGTAGCTGCCTTTGCCGCCAACGGTCAGTCGGGTTCGGTCATGCAGGGCCTTGGGGCCATCCATGCTGACGCTGATACCGAACCGATGCGCATTGAAATAATCGACCACCGTTTCAGTGAGCAGCGTAGCGTTGGTGGTCAAGGAAAAGTCGACTTCGATGTGCTGTTCCGCACCGCGCTGTTCGGCGTATTCCACCACTTGACGAATTAGCGGCAGATTGGTCAGCGGTTCGCCGCCGAAAAACACGATGTTCACCTTGTCCCGCGCCGCGCCTTGCTTTAACAGCAGTTCGACGCTGCGTTGGGCGGTCGCGAAATCCATCTTTTGCCCTGGGCCGGGGTGGCCAGATCTTCCTTGTAGCAATAGGTACAGCTCAGATTGCAGCCGGTGTTGACGTTGAGCACCAATGTGCTGAGCGGGTACTGCTCGATCGCCGGCAGCTTCGGTATGGCCGCTGGTCTGAGCGGGTCGCCGACCACGCCCAAATCCTGCAGTTCACAGAGCGTCTGCGTGACGGCTTCAAACCCGAACTGCGCGCCGAGCGATCCGCGCACGGTCTCCACACCGACCTGTCCCTGTGCTTGCAGATAATCGACCACGGCTTCGGTGACATCGTCCATAGCGAACAAGCTGGTGGTCGGGATATGGAATAATATCTGCTGCCCGTCTACTCGGACCTGATGGAAATTATGTTTCAACAGTTGCAATGCCGACACGGGAACCTCCCTTACTGCAGTGGCGGATTGTTCCAGCGTTGCACGGTGACGATTAACTGACCATCCCCCGCAAGACTGCGGTCGCCGTCTTTAACCGTGGCGGTCACTTTGAGATTGCCGACGTTGTTGGCGCTGAATTGACGCTTCGGATTAGGTCCGCCGGGGCTTGGAGTAAACAGGCCCGTATCGGCGATTTGCCCGGCGTATTGGGCATCTTTCATGGCGGCGGCGGTTTCGTCGAAATTGTCGACGGCCCAATCAGCCGCAAGACTGCCGAGGCGGATGTCGTCCTCGGTGCCAGCCTGACCGTCCGGACCATTCAGATAACCCACCGCCCGCAACTGGGCTTTGACCGGCTCCAAGGTGCCGCCACCGATCCGGGCGATGGCAAAAGCCGGTTCGACGCGAACGGCATCGATTTTTTGATAGACCTTCAATAAGGCATCGGCTGTCGCCTCACCCACGCTTATAGGCGTCAGGCCGGGTTGCGCGTCTTGGGCAATCTCTACTTCGACGCTCAGCTGATCCGGCGAGCGATCCGACACGTTGAGGGCCTTGACGCCTTCACCCAGCGCGACATCCCCGGCCAAGCCATAGCCGTAAATCGTGACGGTGGTTTTCTCACCGGCCCGAATAAACGGCGGCTCTACAGCGACAATAGCGGATTCACCTTCTTTCACCCGGACCGCCGTCAAATCACCGCCGATCTCATCAGCCTCTTTCAAAAACCAGCGCCCGCTCAGCCGTTGGCCGTCGGAGGACAGAGCGTAAACCGAGCGAATCGATTCCTCGCCTAATTTGGCCGCGCCGCGCCATTCATAGCCGGTATATAAAATCGCTTTGCCCTGGCCGGTGAGCTGTTTGCCGTCCGCGTAAGTCAATTGATACTCGGTCTCGAACTGATCATTCCCCAGCGCCTTGATCTTCAAATGACCGGTATAACGGCCAGCGCCCGGTTGTTCGCCGCTCAGCCGCCATTCCCCGGCGGGATCGGCCGGTTTTCGCGACTGCCACTCGGTCCAGGCATCGGTCTTGAGGGGATAAAGCGCCGCCAGTTTCACCGGCATCTGGTCGCGGGCGATTTCCCACCAATTGCGGTCGCGGCTGGTCGCTTGATATTCGATGGTCGGCCATTGCCCCAAATGGGTATGCGACAGCTTACGCCATTCGTCCTCGTCGCGCCGTTGTAAGGCGATCCGACCATAGCTGTGGCAACGCGCGCAAATAACTCCGATGTCCTCGTCGGCATAATCTGTGGGCATGTTCGGCCGGCGCTCCAGCAGACCGCGATAATCAGCGGTTTCCTCCGGTGCCAACCCTTGGGTATCGGCGAGATACTTGACCAGCTGGCGGCGCACCGCCGTATCAAAGTTCATGCCGTGCCAAATGCCCATGCGGACAATGGTCATATCCCAACCCTCCGGGGTTTTGCGCATAGCACTGATGCGGCTGAGCTGACCCTGATCATTGGGCATATGGCAACCAACACACGATTGCGTCAGTAACAATTGCTGATCAAGTTGCTCGGCGCTGACCGGTTGCACCAGCATCAGTGCCCCGGACAAAACGAAGCATTTGATCAATCGAATGAACCCATCATCGCTTTTCATGGCACTAACCGACCTCCCCGTGGGTTACCTCAAAAAAGTATTATTGGTGTTTTGGCTAAAGTCTACTAAATTTTAAATAAATATAGATAAATGTTATTTGATAAATTTATAAAACATATAAGTCTATATAATTATAAATTATTTTATGATACAAAATCATACGTTAATTGTAATATTTAAATCACTTATACCAAAAAACCGGAGAGGATCCCATGTCGCATAACCAACAACCATCATCCGCAACCCTGGGCAAGGCGCTGAAATCTTGGCATCCGTTGGGGGCTCTGTTTTTAGCCGCCGCGTTATTGGCGATCCCGCCGGCAGGCTGGGCGTTGAACCTGGAGCAGACCGACAGGCACACCCTCGATTTCAATTTTGAAGGGGCGTTTGGGCTATTCCACAGCGGCGAGGACTACTCCGGCCTGGAGCGGGGTGATGTCGACTGGCAGGAAGCCTATATCAAGGCCGGGTTTGCCGGGACTTATCGTTTACCCACCAGCTCGCTGTACTGGGGTCTGAGCGGGTTGGTAAATGCTACCCGGGGGGATGGCGATGCTGCCGGCTTCACCACCGGTGACGAAAGCAAACTCGATTTCGAGGATCTTTATCTGGGTTGGAAATCGGGCCAATTGATTGATGGTGTTGAGGATGCTATTGATGTTTCCACGGGTCGCCAAGGGTTCATCCTCGGCGACGGTTTTCTGATCAATAACGACTCGCTCAACTTTGGCGACGGTCTCGGCGAGCGCTTCGATCGGGGCGGCGCTTACTGGTTGGCGGCGCGTAAATCGTTCAAGAAAACCGCTATCGGGCGCTTTCAAACCGGCACGCCGGTGCGGGGGGATCTGTTCTATCTCGGGTCCGGCAATCCCGCGCAGGGCTTTACCGAACTCGGCGGCATTAATCTCGAATACGTAGACGAAACCTATGGCACGCTGGGTGCCTCGTATTTCCGGATACTGGATGTCGATAAGAATCTGCTGGGCGGTTTCTTTGCCTTGCGCGAGGATCTGGACACTTTCAGCATTCGCGGTCAGGGCAGCGCGGGGGTGGAGAATCTATTTTTATCGTTCGAGTACGCGCGCCAGACCGGCAACGCCGATATTGAGGTCGATGCCTATGCCTGGTATACCGAGATCGGCTATACCTTTGCCGGCATACCGTGGACACCCTCGCTGAATTATCGCTTCAGCGCCTTCACCGGGGATGATCCGAACACAGCCAAGAGTGAGGGATTCGATCCGTTGTTCTTCGGTTTCAACCGGGGTTATGGCACCTGGTTCCAGGGCGAGGTCGCTGCCAATTACACCGGTCCGTTCAATTCCAACACCAAGGTTCATCATGTCGCTTTAAAGGCCCAGCCATTGGAGAACTTTGGTCTCGGTGCGTTGTATTTTAATTTCACCACCGACGAGACGCAGCCGGGCGTGGATGACGACTTCGCGCAGGAAATCGATCTCTATGCCGAATGGATCGTTAACGACCACCTCTACATTTCGCCGTTGTATGGCATTTTTCTCCCCGGCGACGGTGCAGAAGCAGTTTTCGGCAATGACAACACCAACCACTACTTCCAGATTATCGCCGTGATTACTTATTGAAGGAGTATGACCTGAAAGCGGAGGCTGAGGATCTACCTGGGAGCAGCAACGCCGGTTCTCCGGCGCAATGAGCGAGAATAGGGAGAGAAGTTTCGCAAACGATGGTTTAATTATCCGCTACTTCATCGTTTTTGCAGACAGTAAGGAAACGAATGACCAAGCTTACCCTCAGCCAGCTTTCCAGCCTCCTGTTCCGCGCCTGCGACGACCTGCGCGGCAACATGGATGCCTCGGAGTACAAGGAATACATCTTCGGTATGCTGTTTCTGAAGCGGCTTTCCGACCTCTTCGACCAGGAACGCGAGCAGCTCGCCAAGGACCTCAAGAGCAAAGGCATGGCCGATGCGGTTATTGCCAGCCAGCTCGACAATCCGGACAAATACACCTTTTTCGTCCCCGACGAAGCCCACTGGTCCAACATCCGGCATCTCAAAACCAATGTCGGCAGCGCTCTGAATAAAGCGCTTGAAGCCCTCGAAGACTCGAATATTGATGCGCTTGAAGATGTGCTTAAACACATCAACTTCAACCGTAAGATCGGCCAGCGCACCCTCGACGACGACACGCTGTCGAACTTCATCCAAAACTTCGAGAAGATCCCGCTGCGCGACGAGAATTTTGAGTTCCCCGATCTGCTCGGTGCGGCTTACGAATACTTGCTAAAAGATTTCGCTGATCGTGCCGGGAAGAAGGCCGGCGAGTTCTACACGCCTGCCGATGTGGTGCGGACGCTGGTCGAAGTTGTGGAACCGCAACCCGGCATGAGCGTTTACGACCCGACCTGCGGCTCGGGCGGCATGCTCATCCAGACTCGCGATTATATCCGCGAGATCGGCGGCGATCCTCGTGATCTGTCATTGTTTGGCCAGGAGAGCATTGGAACCACATGGTCCATCTGCAAAATGAACATGCTCCTGCACGGCATTGCCCACGCTGACATTCGCCAGGAAGACACCATCCGTAAACCACAGCACAAGGATGACAGCAACGAACTGAAGCGCTATGACCGGGTTCTCGCCAATCCACCGTTCAGCCAGAACTACATCAGGAAGGACATCGAGTACCCCGGTCGCTTCGCCGTATGGCTACCCGAGAAGGGTAAAAAAGCCGACCTGATGTTTGTCCAGCATATGCTCGCAGTGCTCAAGGGCGACGGCAAAATGGCCACGATCATGCCCCACGGCGTGCTGTTCCGCAGCGGCGAGGAACGCGAAGCACGGCGACACTTCATTGAGCGTGGCTGGCTGGAGGCGATCATCGGGCTGCCTGCGGGCTTGTTCTATGGCACCGGTATTCCCGCTTGTGTCCTGGTCATGAACAAAAAGGATGCTTTGCGCCGCAAGCATGTCGTGTTCATCAACGCGGACCGCGACTACCGGGAGGGCAAGGCGCAAAACTATCTGCGGGCTGAAGACATCTCGCGCATCGTGCATGCCTACCGGACTCTGACGAGTGGTCAATGCAATGAGCTGCCTGGATATGCCCGGCGGGTGCCCGTCGAGGAAATTGAAGCGGAAG
>JAAUQA010000069.1 GCA_012032855.1 Candidatus Competibacteraceae bacterium | reverse complement strand
ACCGGGTTCATCGCCACGCCACGCACGGTCGGACGGATACCGCGCCAACGCTTGGCCCCAGCCTTGCCTAATGAACGCAACGCATGACTGCCATTGCCAACCTCACCAATGGTTGCTTTACAGTCGACGTGGATTCTACGGATTTCACCGGAGCGTAAGCGTAAACTGGCGTATACGCCTTCACGCGCCACCAACTGCGCGGAAGCACCGGCGCTACGGGCCAGCTGGGCGCCTTTGCCCGACTTCATCTCAATGCAATGGACGACGCTGCCTACCGGGATATTACGCAGCGGCAATGAATTACCGGGTTTGATCGGCGCCGCAATGCCTGAAATCAGCATGGCACCAGCTTCAACGCCACGAGGAGCGATGATGTAGCGCCGCTCACCGTCCGCATAACACAACAACGCAATATGCGCGCTGCGATTGGGATCGTATTCCAGCCGTTCTACTAAGGCCGGGATGCTGTCCTTATTGCGTTTAAAATCGATGATCCGATAGTGTTGTTTATGCCCACCACCTTGATGCCGAGTAGTAATACGCCCTTGGTTGTTACGCCCCCCTTTTCTGGTTTTCCTATCCAGTAAGGCTTTATGGGGTTCGCCCTTATGTAGACCCGGCGTCGTTATTTTAACGACGAAACGGCGTCCCGGTGAGGTCGGTTTTTGTTTGACGATAGCCATAGGTAATAACCTTACAATCTACTCCAGCAGTAACCGGTGCTTATTCAGCAATGAACTGAATTTCCTGTCCCTCTTTGAGGGAGACATAAGCCTTTTTCCAATCTGAGCGTCTACCCTGGATAGCGCCGAATCGCTTGCTCTTGCCCTTGACATTGACAACCGTGACGGTTTCCACGTTGACAGAGAACATCAATTCCACAGCCCGCTTGATCTCAGGCTTAGTCGCGTTCTTAACAACCTTAAAGACGAATTGATTATGTGCATCGGCTACCCGGGTACTTTTTCAGACACATGCGGGGCCAGCAAAATGGTCATCAACCGTTCCTGATTCACGACAGCCACTCCCCTACTTGTTGCAACCCAGCCTTAGTCAGGATCACCTTGTCGAAACGAATCAAGTTAACCGGATTCAACGCAGTGACATTACAAACGTCGATGTAAGGTAGATTCCGTGCCGACAAGTACAAGTTGTGATCCAGCGGACCTGCTGTTACCAAAAGAGCGCTGCTACCGATACCTAAACTATCCAGATAGGCCCGAATCACTTTAGTTTTCGGCGTCTCAATGCTCAGTTCGTCAACAATCAGCAAACGATCCTGGCGAACCAACTCTGATAGGATGGCGCGCATGGCCGCACGATACATTTTTTTGTTGACCTTTTGCCCATGGTCTTGCGGTTTTGCAGCAAAAGTGACGCCACCGCCACGCCAGAGGGGACTGCGAATCGTGCCTGCACGCGCCCGTCCTGTGCCCTTCTGTCGCCAAGGCTTAGCACCGCCACCTCTAACTTCGGAACGAGTCTTCTGCGCTCGGGTCCCTGAGCGAGCACCTGCCAGATGCGCCACGACCACTTGATGGATCAGCGATTCGTTGAAATCTCGCGCGAATATCTCATCCGCAACCATCACAGTGTCGGCGGCGGCTTGTTCTTGGGTACTTTTTATGGAAAGTTCCATTAAGGGCTCCTTCAACTAACGACGCGCTTTAACGCTGGGGCGGATAATCAGATCACCGCCTTTAGCGCCTGGAACCGCACCTTTGATCAACAGCAGATGGCGTTCTTTATCGACCCTGACCACTTCAAGGTTTAATATGCTACGGCGGGCCGCTCCTAGCTGACCGGCCATTTTTTTACCCTTGAAAACTCGTCCTGGCGACTGGTTTTGCCCAATTGAACCGGGGACACGGTGTGACAATGAATTACCGTGACTATTCCGTTGACCTCTAAAGTGATGGCGCTTAATCGTGCCGGCGAATCCTTTACCGATCGATGTACCGATGACATCCACTTTCTGGCCAGCATCAAATAAATCCACCCCGAACTCGGCTCCGACTTGAATCTCATTGCCTTCACCTTCGGCAAGACGAAATTCCCACAAGCCTCGGCCAGGCTCGACACCTGCTTTAGCAAAGTGGCCTAACTCCGGTTTGTTGACTCGGGAGGGACGGCGGCTACCTGCGGTGACCTGTAAGGCCCGATATCCGTCTATAGCGACGGTTTTTACCTGGGTAACGCGATTGGGTTCCACTTCGATCACGGTCACCGGCACAGAAGCGCCTTCTTCCGTAAAAACGCGGGTCATGCCCGCCTTGCGACCAATCAATCCAATTGCCATTGGCAAAACCTCTTCAATTCAACTGCAATAGGCCAGAGGAGGGATGGCACCCTCATACACCAGTTCTTGTTATAAAGTGGCTGTATAATTCCTGACAACGACACAAGCTGCTGCCCCCGAACCCAGGAGTGGCCCTATAGCGTATTATCGCTATAACGACCTTATACTAGGAGGGAATAGGTAATTCGCGTACCAGTTTGCCGATGCCCTTCCATCAAGAAAAGGCATGGGGTTGATCACTCCTCAGTTCAACTTGATCTGTACATCAACACCCGCAGCCAAGTCCAACTTCATCAATGCATCAACAGTTTTATCTGTGGGATCAACGATATCCATCAACCGCTTATGGGTACGAATCTCGTATTGATCCCGCGCATCCTTGTTGACATGCGGCGAAATCAGTATCGTAAAACTCTCATTTTTAGTCGGCAACGGAATGGGCCCCCGAACCTGGGCACCTGTCCGTTTAGCCGTTTCAACAATCTCCCGCGCCGACTGATCAATCAGACGATGATCGAATGCTTTAAGTCGAATACGGATTCTCTGATTAGCCATCGGGGTTACTCAATAACCTTAGCGACGACGCCGGCGCCGACGGTGCGTCCACCTTCGCGGATCGCGAAGCGTAAGCCTTCTTCCATGGCGATCGGGGCGATGAGGTTGACTACCATTTTGACGTTGTCGCCCGGCATGACCATTTCGATGCCTTCCGGCAGTTCAACGGAGCCGGTGACGTCGGTGGTGCGGAAGTAGAATTGCGGCCGATAGCCTTTGAAGAAGGGGGTGTGACGCCCGCCTTCTTCTTTGGCGAGGATGTAAACTTCCGCTTCGAAGTGGGTGTGCGGGGTGATGCTGCCCGGTTTGGCAAGCACTTGGCCGCGCTCGACGTCGTCCCGTTTGGTGCCCCGCAGGAGTACCCCGACGTTGTCGCCAGCGACGCCTTCGTCGAGTAATTTGCGGAACATTTCGACCCCGGTGCAGGTGGTTTTGCTGGTGGGGCGGATGCCGACAATTTCGACTTCTTCGCCGACTTTGACCCGGCCGCGTTCGACCCGACCGGTGACCACGGTGCCCCGTCCGGAGATGGAGAACACGTCTTCAATGGGCATGAGGAACGGTTTTTCTATCTCGCGTTGCGGCTGCGGGATGTATTCGTCCATGGCAGCGACCAGCTTGAGGACCGAGGGGAGGCCGATGTCGCTGTCGTCGCCTTCCAGGGCTTTGAGCGCGGAGCCGGTGATAATGGGGATGTCGTCACCGGGGTAGTCGTATTTGGAGAGCAGTTCCCGCACTTCCATTTCAACCAGTTCCAGGAGCTCTGCGTCGTCGACCATGTCGGCTTTGTTGAGGTAGACGACAATGCACGGTACGCCGACTTGGCGCGCCAGAAGAATGTGCTCGCGGGTTTGCGGCATGGGGCCGTCAGCGGCGGAGCACACGAGTATGGCACCGTCCATTTGCGCCGCACCCGTGATCATGTTTTTGATGTAGTCGGCGTGTCCCGGGCAGTCTACATGAGCGTAGTGGCGCTGTTCAGATTGGTATTCGACGTGCGCGGTGGCGATGGTGATTCCGCGCGCCCGCTCTTCCGGGGCTGAGTCAATTTGATCATACGAGCGGAATTCTCCTCCAAACTGCTGCGAGAGGATCTTGGTCATCGCCGCCGTTAGCGTGGTCTTCCCGTGATCCACATGACCAATCGTTCCTACATTGACATGCGGCTTCGTGCGCTCGAATTTCTCTTTGGACACCTTAAACTTCTCCCCGAAAAACCAAAGGTCAAACTAGACAAAAATGCTGGAGCCCATAACCAGATTTGAACTGGTGACCTCTTCCTTACCAAGGAAGTGCTCTACCGACTGAGCTATATGGGCGTTATACTGTTACTGCGTTTGGAGCGGGTGATGGGAATCGAACCCACACCATCAGCTTGGAAGGCTGAGGTTCTACCATTGAACTACACCCGCCACGAACGAAACACCGGCTATACTTGCAAGCAGATCACGCCGAAAACATGTGCTTGGTGGAGGGGGGAGGATTCGAACCTCCGAAGGCTGTGCCGGCAGATTTACAGTCTGCTCCCTTTGACCGCTCGGGAACCCCTCCAAGAGCGAGCTAGTCATTTTCTTTAATTAACTTTTCTTTGTCAAGCAAAACACATGCTTGCTGCGCTCGCCCGCTAGTTCTACACCCGTTCGAACACCAGTGTGGCGTTGCTGCCGCCAAAGCCGAAGCTATTAGACAGTACCGCGTTCAATGTCACATTATCCCGGCGCTCTTGCACAACGGGCATGGCGACGGCCTGGGAATCTAATGTTTCGATGTTGGCAGAAGCGGCAATAAAGTCATTATCCAACATCAATAAACAATAGATCGCCTCATGGACGCCGGCTGCTCCTAAAGCATGCCCGGTTAGGGATTTGGTGGCGCTGAGCGGCGGAACTTCGGTGCCGAATACTTGGCGAATGGCTTCAAGCTCCTGAATGTCGCCCACCGGAGTACTGGTGCCGTGGGTATTGATGTAGTCAATCGGTTTCTTTACCGTCTCCAACGCTTGTTGGATACACCTTTGTGCCCCCTCGCCGGAGGGTTGCACCATGTCATGACCATCCGAAGTGGCGCCATAGCCGGTGATTTCGGCGTAGATCTTCGCGCCGCGCTTGAGGGCATGTTCTCTTTCCTCCAGCACGACGACTCCACCGCCTCCCGAGATCACGAATCCGTCGCGATCAGCATCATAGGGACGCGAAGCGGTCGCCGGATTATCGTTATACTTCGATGACAATGCGCCCATGGCATCGAACAGCGCGGTTAAGCTCCAGTGAATCTCCTCGCCACCGCCCGCGAACACAACATCCTGTTTGCCCCACTGAATCAACTCGCACCCATTACCGATGCAGTGCGCGCTAGACGCGCAGGCTGAACTAATCGAGTAATTAACACCCTTGATACCGAAGGGCACCGCCAAACAGGCCGCTGTTGTGCTCGCCATGGTGCGCGTCACCAAATAGGGTCCCATGCGCCGCACTCCTCGATTACGTAGCGTGTCGGCTCCCCAGACAATGTTCTCCGGGCTAGCCCCACCGGTACCCATGATTAAACCGGTACGCGGATTGGAGATCACGCTTTGGGTGAGTTGCGCATCGGCAATGGCCTCGCGCATGGCCAAATAATTAAACGCCGCAGCATCCCCCATGAAGCGCAGTACTTTGCGATCAATCTGTTCCGCCAGATCAACATGAATGGCGCCGCGCACCTGAGAGCGTAACCCCAATTCCGCATAATCTTGAGCAAATTCCAGACCACTGCGACCTGTGCGCAGGGCTTCCAGCACCTCCTCTTTATTATTGCCGATACTGGACACGATCCCGATACCCGTAACAACCACCCGTCTCATCGCATGATTCCTCAAAAACGCTCTGTCGAAGTAAACAAACCTACCCGCAAATCGTTGCCGGCGTAAATTTCGTTACCGTCTACCGCCATTGTGGCATTGGCAATACCCACGACCAACCGGCGTAACACTACCCGTTTCATATGAACTTGGTATGTCAGCTTGCCAGCGGTCGGCAAAACCTGGCCGGTGAACTTGATTTCCCCCGCACCCAAAGCGCGACCACGTCCCTGACCGCCTTTCCAGCCGAGGAAAAACCCGACCAGCTGCCACATCGCATCTAACCCTAAACAGCCCGGCATCACCGGATCCCCTTCAAAATGGCAATTGAAAAACCACAAATCAGGACGATATCCAACTCTGCAACGATATGACCCTTGCCGAACTCACCTCCATCTTCGTTGATATTGACGATTCGATCAAACATCAATAAGGGTGGCAACGGCAATTGGGCATTGCCGGGTCCGAATAATTCGCCACGAGCGCACGCGATTAAATCGTCGTAGGTAAAACTGGATTTTTTGAACACTTCACACTTTTCCTCAAGCGCTTGGCAATCACTGTCAAGCTGGTAAACGCTACAATATACACAAAGCCGCTTTCCAATCCATTACGCCAAGAATACTTCATGACCAATTTTGCCACACCGTTCGCCGCAGAATCCGCCTTTTACGCTGCTTTCGAAGCAGCCGATGTAGACGCAATGATGCGTGTTTGGGAAGATAGTGAGCTGATCACTTGCATACATCCATTGGCAGCTCCGCTAAGGGGACCGACCCAATTACGGGCGAGTTGGCAACAGATTTTCGCCACTGGAACCCGATTGCGCTTCCGAATCAGTAACATCAATACCGTCGCGCAAAACGGCCTAGCGATACATGTCGTTTACGAAAACATCACCGTGGTCAATGCCGGCGAGCAACCACGCCAACCGATTATTGCGACTAATATTTATAGCCGCAAGCCGGAAGGTTGGCGCATAATTTTACATCACGCCTCACCGGCACCGCCTATTGAAGACGGCTCCCGGCGACTCCATTGAGACAGTAATCCGGCGTGCGCTCACACACCCGAATTTTGGTTTCCGGACCAAGCACGCGTTAAACGACGGTCGCGCTGGTAAATATCGTCACGAAAATTCACCGTGCCATCCTCATCCACCCAGGCCGTCCAATACAGCAAATAAACCGGGATTTTTTCCGCAAGATGAACAGTCCTTTGCTGCTTGCCACGCGTGGCAGACAGGATTTTCTTGCGATTCCAGCGGGGGTCGTCTTTCAAGAGATATTCGGCTAATTCAATCGGTTCAGCGACGCGAATGCAGCCCGAACTAAAAGTTCGCTGATCGCGAGCAAACAGGCTGCGGGAAGGTGTGTCATGCAGATAGACACTGTAAGGATTAGGGAACATAAACTTGACTCTTCCCAATGCATTACTCGGTCCGGGGTCCTGGCGTAGCCGATAAGGAAAGTTTTTAGCACTGACTTGATGCCAATTGACCGTGCCGGGTCGATTTCCCGTTTCCTGAGTACACTCGAATCCGCTGCCCGGCCAAAGAGTAGGCATTGCGCCGCAGCTTGGGCAATTTGTCCTTAACCGCAATTGAGTATGGAACATACCAAGCCGGGTTCAATACGACGTAGCTCATGTCGGCGTTGAATACGGGTGTAGGCCGTTTGGCCTGGCCGACGACAACTTTGGTCCCAAAAGTTTCGCGGCCATCTTCGATAATGCTCATGGTAAAATCGGTGATATTGACCAAGATATGGCGGCGCCCGAAATCATCCGGCAACCAGCGCCAACGTTCCAAATTCAACTCAATCTGCCGCGCTCGCTCAATGACCGGAATGTTCAACTCGGCTAGGGTTTGCGGCCCCACTAACGCCATCATCTGTCAAGCCGTGGCGACGCTGAAATCGTTTGACCGCTTGTCTGAGTGCATCGTCGAACACCGTATCCTGTCCTGCACCTGCAGCCTCCGCGGTCAGGTCGCCGCTAGCCAGCAGGCGCGCACGCAATTGGCGCACCCGCGCATGGCGAGCGCCCTTCGCTAATTTTGAGCCGGTACTGACGATTGGCCAACCGCCGTTGTCTTCCAGAGCGCGATAGTCGGCCAACGCTTGCCGCAGTCGTTCATATCCCGAATGGGGCGGAATCAGTGTCTGCAGCACGTCCACAGCTTGGTTGCGCGTTAACGCGTCTTGCAAAACCGGCACGAGGTCACGGTTGTGATCCTGGATTCCCCATTCCCGATCAATTCGACGCGGGTTCAAACGACCGCCCAGTCGATGCGTCCCATAGGTGAACCAAGTGTCGGTCACGTGCAATTCCAGATCCGCCCATTGGGTCACTGAGTAAGTCGCACCGGTATTTTTCGCGACGGTCAGCTGGTGTTGCAGCTCATCAATCCGATAATCAGTGGGTCGCAGACCTTCGCGGCCAGCTTCAGCCAAGGCCAGCAACAAATCATCCGGCCAGGGCGCCAGACCGGCTTCGGTCAACCACGCCGGTCGGTATTGGCGCTGCATATAAAAACGGCTGGTCGCTACCAATGAACGTAATTGTTTGGATAATACCGGTTGCGTGGTGATGTCGGCCTCGAAACGCCGACGCAACTCTTCGGCAATCGCTGTCAACGGTATCGTCGATATCCCCGAGACAGCGGCGCTGTGTGGGGCGATCTCGATATGCTTTCCAGAGGGATGGCCGCTTGACTTGCGCCGGTCCCGATCAAGCAACTCAGCGCAACCAAGCGGTAAAAAAACCATGAAATACGGATATCATCAGCTTCATACCCCTCTGCGAATGTGTCTTTGTTCCAACAATGTATCATCAAAGCCACGCTTAGCCTAGCGTTAAACGCTCCCCATCATGATTATTTTCATGCGCTGCATGATTTTTATAGGGAAATCGTCAAGCCTTCTGTGCACTACGCAATAATCGTTGCTTATCCCGTTGCCAGTCGCGTTCTTTTTCGGTAGCCCGCTTGTCGTAGCTTTTCTTGCCTTTGGCTAATCCGATATCGAGCTTGGCAAGCCCTCGCTTCCAATACAGGGCCAATGGAATGAGGGTATAGCCTTGCCGCTCAACGGAACCGATCAGTCGGTTAATTTCGCGCCGTTGCAACAAAAGCTTGCGGGTACGGGTCGGATCAGTCTGGACATGCGTGGAAGCCGAGCTTAACGGCGCGATATGGCAACCGAATAGGTAAGCTTCGCCTTCCCTAAGTAGCACATAACTTTCCTTGAGTTGTGCCCGGCCGGCTCGCAAGCTTTTGACTTCCCAACCTTGTAAGGCAACGCCCGCTTCAAAATGTTCTTCGATGAAATAATCATGAAACGCTTTTTTATTCCGAGCAATTGTCGATTCGCTGGTTTTTTCATGGCTACTGTCCTATGGCTGATCCTCTCGCCTAATCTATTGCGCCTACTTGCTCAGCACGTCGGGTTGAACCCGTCGCACGCGGCGAGCTGTCAGCTTATTCCACGACTGGCACGATAAACAGTTCACCGTCGTTCTCCTGGATTCCCAATGGCTCGACGTCTACGCCAACCTGCAAGGTATGGGATCCTCCCCCGCTCATGACTCCCTTGAGCGGCGCAACGTCGCTGTAGTCTCTACCCCAGGCCAAGGTGATATGTTGCTCGCCTGACATACAGCCATTGGTGGGATCGAACTCGGCCCAGCCTAACCCGGGTAGATACACCGCTAGCCAGGCGTGTGAGGCGTCCGCCCCCACTAACCGAGGCTGGCCGGGCGGCGGCTGGGTCTCCAAGTAACCACTGATGTAACGAGCGGCCAACCCCATTGAGCGCAAACAACCGATCGCTAAATGAGCGAAATCCTGACATACCCCACGGCGATTTTCTAACACCTCGCTCAACGGGGTGGCCAAGGTCGTGAAGTGTGGATCATAAGTAAATTCTTGGTTGATACGCCGGTTAAGGTCAGACATCGCTTCCAGCAAAGGCCGTTGCGCCGAGAAACTGGCACGCGCGTAATCGGCAAGCGCCGAATTGCGGCTAATGAAGGGAGAGTCCAAAACGAATTGTCGCGCTTCGATAATCTCAGGATCCGGGTCCTGCCAAAGCGCTTGTATCACCTCCTCCCACGATTTGTTGAAATCGGTGGCGGCCAGCGGTCGAGTTTTCAACCTGACCCGTGTTTTCACACTGACTTCCAAGCACTGATGAATGTCTTGGACAGCAAAGTAAAGAACCCGGTTACCGAAGAAGTCGTGACGTTCCCTAAGCATGGCCGGTTTGGGTCGAATCTCCAGCCGACTGTCGGTGCAACGTTGCCAGGGCAATCGCCTCGGCAGCAACAGCGCTTCGTTGTGGCACAAGGCCACGGCGTTGCTGTAATCATAAACGGTACGGTGGGTGATCAGATAATCCATCATGACATCATCGTGATCAATTGGCGGGGCACTTCGGCATGGCTGAAATGGCTGTGCGCCAAGGCATCCGACAAGGCGTTCAACGGCTGCTCCAAGCGCTCCAATAACCGCGCCAACTCCTCATTGGAGCGGGTGCTGTGCTCCAGGGCGGAGAGCAGTTCGATGTCGGCCAATTGTAAAATCGAAACAGCTTCCAACACTGCTCGCTCTTCGGCGCTACGGTAAGGCGTGCTCTCTTTATGCGGTAAGCGACCGATACGGTTTTGCAAGCGCTGCAATTGATAACCGATGGAACGGGGGTTTCCTTCGTCGAACAGTAACAGGTCGACGATCGCGGTGGGGTGCAGAGCGGAGCGGTAACGACGCCGATAAACCGTTAAATTATCCGTAGTGCTGAGCACTACTTCCCATAGGGACACGCCGGGATTTTTCGCTGTCACGAACGCCAAATTGAACAAATCGAGCGTAAACAGCACCCGCTCCAACAAGCGCCCG
>JAAUQA010000068.1 GCA_012032855.1 Candidatus Competibacteraceae bacterium | reverse complement strand
TTTTCTCCTCTAAAGTTACGCGCCGAATTCTTTTTGTAGCCGAACCTGGGTATTGGGGCCTGGGATACCATCCACCTTAAGGGGCGGGTGATCTTTTTGGAAAGCGATGACCGCCTGGCGGCTTTTTTCGTCGTATTCGCCACGGATCGGGCCATCGTAATAGCCGAGATTCATGAGTCGCGCGCGAACACCGGTGAGATATGCAACCGGAGGTAAATTGCCCACATACTGTGGCGGCAGAGTGAGTCGTTTACGCTTTTTAAATTCCCGGAATGACTTCTGGACGTTTTCGTAATCCGTCGGCTGCACATCCAACACCCTCAAACGGTCAATCATAAGGGCTATCAGCACATATCCCGACAATGTATCCATCGTGGTCATTTTGGCGCCTTTGACCAGGATCATTTGGCCGGCGTTCTCACCGGTGAAAATCGTCGCGCCGCCGATGCCGGGATATAGGCTTTCCAGTTCGTCCATGTTTTTGACAACTTTACCGGTGCGGTCGGCGAAGCGCACCTGACCCTTGGCGTTGCGAAACGCGTATAGCGTGTGTCCGACTAAATCGCCGTTCATTTTAAATTTGATTGAGAACAGGACCACACCGTCTTGGTTCTTGGCGGCTTTAGTGACGTCAACCCAGGTTTTTGGCTTAGCGAGAACTCTGACTTCAGCGCCGAGCTGTCGCAACACCGGCACCAATTCGTTAGCCCATTTGCTGGGCAGATTTGCACCGCGCAGATTCAACCCTGCAGCCTTCGCTAGATCATCAACCGTGGCGAGCAGCCTGACACCGGTATGCCGAAGCGCTTGCGAGGCGGACATCCAAGTGCAAATGTCACCACCGGGATCGACGATCACTTTCATGTTCTTAAAGCCAATAGCCCGCCGTGCCTGACCCGTCGCGCCTCTGCCGACAGGGAGCACACTAAGCGCCCGTAAAATATCGCGACCCCAGCCCCAAAAATCACCCTCACCAGCTCCCGTTCCCAACCGCAGCACATCGACAAAACCGTCAGCCATTTTCATGGTCATTATGTTTGCTGCTTCCTGCACCCCCTTGACCAGACCTACCGATCCGACCGCGACTCCATAAGAAAACCAGTCGGGATTCTCCGATGCCCACTCTTTTAATAATCTCTGATTGAGTTCCTGATCACTGGTATTGAGTTGTTTGTCCCACCAGTCGGCGAAATCGGATGCGGTCGCGGTCATTTTTGTGACTCCAGATAAAGAACAATTCTTGAAACAATACTTATGAAAGTATGCTTCGTGTTTACTCAACAAATGAGCCAATCTCAATGTGAGTTTGAAGTGTACCCAAAGCACAGCTTATGCCAAAATGTAACTAATTGTATTGTGAGATATAATATTGCTGTTTCAGGATTTCATGCCGGGACACGGTTCAAAATGAATACCGCTGTGGCTGATCAATTTGAACCGCTTTACGTTTTATCCTGTGATTTCTGAGCGTTTGCTTGGCCTCACATAATCGGCTTGCGAGTTTCAAGTTTTGCTTGGCTTTGTTGTACACTCGTCCTAATCGTAAACTCGCTTAGGTTTTCTTAACGTCTTCATTCGACAATCAATTACGCACCGCGCTAGTTTGGATTTTGCATGTTTACCAAGATCAGGAGAAAAATTAAGCAATTGGGCATACCGCCCGAACTCAAGCACATGCGCAAATTGCATCCCGATTTTCACCTGATTAAAAGCGGCAACGCAGCTGGCAACTTCGATATCATTTGGAAAAAACAACGGATCGGCACAACTCGTCCGCTGGCGAGTCTGCCGAAAGCCACGCAGTCCGCTTGCACTATCATTGCCAGTGGCCCTTCGCTTGCCGGTATTGACCTTTCTCAGCTGAAAGGTCGGGTTTGCTTCGGCGTTAACGGCAGTATCGTAAAATCCACGGAAAGCGATCTACCCTTCACTTACTTCGTGGTTACTGATAAGAACTTTGCTCGCGACCGTTTCGAATTGGTCAAGCAAGGTATCGCTTCCGGTGCTTATTGTTTGTTCGGTTTTCGCGTACTCAACGAAATTGCCGAACGAGAACCGTCCTTATTGGCTAGTGATCGGTTATTACTCATCCAGGAGCTCAACGCTCGTTATGGGATACCCAAATTAAGCCCGGTTGC
Organism: Candidatus Competibacteraceae bacterium; assembly: GCA_012032855.1. Next base: position 8,458 of record JAAUQA010000068.1, on the reverse strand, counting down.
ATTTGATGACTGGGCGGATGGTGAGGCAGATTTGCTCCTATCCGAAACCGATCGGTTGAAAAGTGGCTGGGTAGGGTTCAGCAAATGTGTCGACAAGGGCGTCTTTACCGGACAAACCGTGGTGTATTCTGCGGTACAGGTCGCTTGTGCACTGGGCTACAAACAGGTGTATATACTCGGCATGGATCTTGGGGGGACCGGCTCACTGGCGCGGTTTTACGAATCCGGCAACACAGTAGCCAGCAGTCGTTTGGATCGGGATTTTGATCCTTATATCGTGCCTTCTTTTCAGTTGGCTCGACAAATCTGTGATGCCGAGGGTATTGCGCTATACAATGTCTCACCGCACAGTCGATTATCGGCAACCATCCTGCCGAAACTGAGTGTTGACGATATGCTGGCGCGATTCGACCAGGACTATTACTAACAATCATAATCATCTACCCCAATGAATACAGAACAGCCGGTCAGAATTTTCGTAGGCGCGCACGAAACCGAATTACTCGCCTTCAAAGTATTAGAATATTCCATCAAACGACACACCGCGCTTGCTGTAGAGATGCGCACCGTCGACAACTCACTCGCTCCAGAACCTTCGGATACCCGGTTCCTGGCTTATACGAATTTTTCCTATGGGCGCTTCGCTATTCCCAAGTTGATGGGTTACCAAGGACGCGCCGTATACATGGATTCAGACATGCTGGTGTTTAAGGACATCGCCGAGCTCTGGAACACGCCGTTTGATGGCGCCAAGATTCTGGTCGAAAAAATGAGCGAGGCGTCGCAGGGCAAAGGACGTCTCACTGCCGTTATGCTGATGGATTGCGAAGCTTTGGATTGGTACCCGGAGCAAATAATCGCTAGGCTTGGTAACGATTATGATTATGAGCAACTGATGTCCATTCACCCATTGCTGGCCGACGGGGATTTGCAGGATCGGTTGCCACTCGGTTGGAATAGTTTGGACGAAGTGAATGAACACACCCGATTGTTGCACTTCACCAAAATCAAGACTCAACCGTGGGTTTATCCCGCCCATCCGTGGGGCCAGTTATGGATCGATGAGGTCAATTTGATGCTGGAGAATGGCGCTCTAAGCCCCGAATTGATCAAGGATGAAATCGCCCAAGGGCACGTTCGTCCTTCGTTAGCGCTGGAATTGGGGCTGTCGGACCAACACCGGAGCAAGACGCTCTCCGCCAAGGCATTGGCCAATTACGACAAGCAAGCGGGTTATGTCATTCACAAGAAACTATTCGAGGCTATGGCACAACGGAAACAAGCCAAGCTCGATCGTGAGCAAGAGCTCGATCCTATCGGGTTCCGCAAACGGCAAACACGGCGGCGGCTGCGCAGTTTTTTCGCCATCCCGTCAAATTCTTGCTGAATCCAAACCGAGTATAAGCAGGTAACCCGGTCAATCACGATCGGGCGAGGTTCGATGACACGACCTATCAAGATATTGCAAATCACCCGCGCAGCCATAGATGGCGGATTCGACTATCACCGAGAAATCAGCCAAGCCTTCGCCGGAGATGAGTTCCAAGTCACCACGGTGTTTATCCGTGGTTCATTACCGCAGGAAGAAATTCAGCGTTACCAAGGTGATGTCGTTTTTCTTGATGCGAGACACCGGAGACGTTATAGGCAACGGTGGATAGTCGCGTTCAAGCTTTGGTTGTTGAGTCGCCGCGAGCCTTTTGACATCGCGATCTGCCATCATCACAAACCAGCAGTAGCCGTCAACACGCTGCAAAAACTATGGCCCATCCGCCAAATGTATTATGTCGTTCACGATTACAACTATTTCAGCGTCAACGATATTTATGGCCGAAGACGGCGCCAGTTCGTGTTAAACAAACTGGACCCTCAGTGCAAATTCATTGCAGTATCCAACGCGTTACGCAGCAATATCCAGCGTTGGCTGCCTGAACTAAGCACAGAACGTTGCCTCGTCATACCCAATGCGATTGATCACGTACAACTGGCTGCCCAAAGCTGGAGCGACAGGTGGCCTGCCAAGCGTTGGGGATCGATCCGACTACCTTCGTGTTCGGTGCAACCGGGCGTCTGGTGCGCTATAAAGCGCATAACGAACTGATCGACGCCTACGCCCGCGTTCACGAGTCGATGCCTAATAGCTGCCTGATTATTGTCGGTCGTGGCAAATTACGTGAGAAACTGACAGCTCAAATCAAGGGGCTAGGTTTAGAACAAAAGATCAAGCTGATCGGCTTTTTGCCTAAGGCAGCCCGGTATATGGCCGCTTTCGATGTGTTTGTGTTTCCCTCCCATAACGAGCCCTTTGGTTTGGTGCTGCTCGAAGCGATGGTCAATCGGTTACCGATCCTGGCGGCGGATAGTGGCGCTGTACCGGAAATAATTCCGCATCCCGATGAATTGTTCAGTACCGGGGATATAGCCGGTTTAGCCGCCAAGCTGGTGGCTTTCTATCGCATGCCTGAATTCGCCCGACAAGCGCTAGGCGAGATGGGGTATCAACACTTGCGGCAACATTTCAGTTTGGAGCACTACCGGAAATGTTATCGGCAGTTGTGGGTGAATCCGTGTTAACTTCTCGTTTCCACGAGGCTTGTCATAACGATGAGTTTTAACCGGGCAGTTGATGCGCAACATCGGCGGATTGCACTGTTGCTCCAACACGGGGGAGATGGCGGTGTCGAACGGTGTTTCGTTAATTTGGCGCGTGGCTTCGTCGAGCGCGGTATCTTCACGGATCTATTGGTTGCTGAGCGCAACACACCGTTTCTCAAACATCTTGATCCGCAAGTGAGATTAATCCATGTGCCGGTTGCCGGTAATTCGGATTCTCCGCGAGCACTGGCAGACTATCTTCGGCAACAACAACCACAGATCTTATTGGCCGCCAAAGACGAGGATTGCAAGCTGGCGATTACAGCCCGAAGTCTAACACCCCGGCCGCGCATTTGTTTGTGCGCCAGCGTGAACTACACTGCTCAGTTAGCAGGTCATCGCAAAGGACTACTGCGGCGCTGGATCCGATATCAGCGATTACGCCAAGTGTTCAATCAAGGCGATACGCTGATCTGTGTGTCCGCCGGCGTTGCCGCTGATCTAGCGATGATTCTTGGCAAACGCCGGCAGGACTTGCATGTATTGCCAAATCCGGTGGTGACCCCGGAACTAACCACGTTGGCTAAGGAACCGGTTGATCATCCCTGGTTCACCGAGCCGCACCCGCCAATTATTTTAGGTGTCGGTCGACTGGGCCGAATCAAGAATTTCTCTCTCCTGCTGCGGGCTTTCGCTACAGTCCATCAGCAGCGCGAAGCGCGTCTTGTCATTCTCGGCGAAGGCAGACAGCGGGTACAGTTGTCGAGTTTAGCAGCCCGGTTGGGCATTGCAGAGGTAGTGGATTTGCCGGGTTTTGTCGAAAACCCATTGGCCTTTAGGCGCGGTCCGCCGTTTTTGTGCTGTCGTCGCGCTGGGAAGGATTCGGCAATGTTCTAGTAGAAGCGCTGGCGTGCGGAACACCCGCCGTTGCTACGGATTGCCCTAGTGGTCCGGCAGAAATTCTGCAGGAGGCAGGATTGGGCCCCTGGTACCGGTCGATGACCCCGCAGCACTGAGTAATGCGATACTCGACTGTTTGGCTAATCCACCGCAACCCGATACCTTGCGCCAAGCGGCTTCACGCTATAGTTTGAAAAACAGCTGTGAGGCTTATTTGCGGACATTTGAATTGGGATCACTTGGCGAGTGCGCACCGGAGTAGCTGCTATCAGCACGGGCAAGATAGCAAGTATAAGTCGCTCCGGCGATTAATAACCAATAAAACCGCCCGTGGGTACTGAACAAACGGGAGTCGGTGAGTTGACAAAGAATATTGAGCGCCATCAACGACAATAACAGCATATACACATCTCGATCCAAGCAACCGTTAAGCGCGGACTGCCGCAGCCGGTAAACAAGCACCCCAAACAACAGCAAAAACGGCACCGTGCCAAATACACCTAACCCGACCAACAATTCCAGGCCGATATTGTGAAAATCTTGATAGTCCGTGTCCGGTGCGAATCGGGCCTGTTGCTTTGCCAGAATATGCGGTCCGGCGCCTAGGCCCCAACCAAACCAAGGTTTTTGTAGCCAGGCTTCACTACCGACCAACATGATGGTAGCTCGTTCGCGGATGGCGAAATCGTCAATAGAGTCGATGTTACCTGACCAAACATGGCTCATAAAACTATCATCGTTGGTGAAACTGAATCGTTCAACCAACGTCCAGCTGTTAAACGCCAGCAAGATTGCAATCAGCGCCACGACTGTTCCCGCATATAAACGCACTACTCGACTTTTGGTCCAATCGGGTCTGCGATATTTAATGGAAAAGGCTAGCCCTATTCCAATGATCAGCAATGCCAACCAAGCACTGCGTGTTTGGGAAACAATCAGTCCCTGCAATAACAGCAAGGCCAAACAAGTCAGCCCGATCATGCCTAACCAATATCCGCGTCTGCCGTGAATAAAATGGCATAGTCTCGGCATCATCACGAGTAGGCCGAGCAGGGCGGCTGCCGTGTATTGACCGAATGCGGTAGCGGACCATTTGAAACTGACGCGGTCATGATTGATTAGCGCTGCGAGTTGCGATTCATCGAAAGCCCGTGCGCACCCCAGCACGAATCCGACTAGGGTTAGCGCTAACAGGATAAGTATCCGGTCTTGGTTGCCCCGCAACCACCATGCCACGCACAAAAACAGCCAAAGCCAGAAAAAATCGGAAGCCGCATCAAGTTGGCTGTCCAACTGTTCGGGCCGATCCAATAATGCCAATACTAGGCTGATCAAAACGGCTGCCGCTGCCCATAGCAATGCAAGGGCCAACCCATCGTGCCGGAACACGGTTAAAAACCGCCGCCAGTCCGCAGCAGTAGCAATAAATAGCAACCCAAGTCCAAGATAAGCGCCGGCATTGCCCAAATAAGCAAAAAGTGCGAATACATACAAAGCAAAAACACCGACGCGCTCTTGCCAGATCGGTGTGTTAGCCGGTTGGTAGAAAGCAAACGCGCTCATAGACAACAGAGAGTAGTTAACATCTCATTGATATAACACAGTTTAGTGATCAGAATAAGGCAGTACTAGTTCGCAAGAACACGATTATACGCGGCTTGATTGCCTCGGAAGCTTATCACAACGGTTGGGAATGCTAATCGGCATGTATAATTGGCCACTAAAGTCCGACGGCAAACGCCTCTTTAAACGAACTGCACCAAGAGAGTGTTGTGCCGGCCACCCAGCTGGAGATCACTGATTTGTCCTGGTCCCGCTCGACTTATCCGGCAACGCATCACGCACAACCTTCAGGTCATGAGCAAAGCCAGCGTTATCTAACCGCCTTTTTCTGGACATTGCTATGGGCTGTGGCGTTGTTAGCGCTCTATCAAGGCAGCGACTCGATTGCCTTGATCGACCCGAACGAGGGCCGTAACGCGAGCATCGCGCGAGAAATGGCGGCGTCCGGCGACTATATCGTGCCCCACCTTAACGGTTTGCCTTATCTCGATAAACCCGTGTTTTTTTCGCCGCCGCCGCCGCTGCCATCGAAATGTTGGGAGCTACTGAGTTCGCGGCGCGGTTACCTTCTTTGGTGTTCACCCTAGCGACAATTTTGCTGGTGATGGCGTTCGGCTACGTGCGTTTCAACCGCTCTACCGCGCTATTAGCCGGGCTGATTCTGATGACTTGTCCGCTAGTGCAAGTGTTTTCACGGGTAGTGATCTTCGATGCGACGCTGATGTTTTGGGTCAGTGCCGCCTGCATTACTCTGCATCTCAGTTGGGAGCGTAGGCGATTATTGTGGCTGATTCTGGGCTGGGCGGCGGCCGGTTTTGCGGTACTTACCAAAGGTCCGGTGGGTTTGGCGCTACCTCTGTTGGTTAGCGTTACCGATGCTGTGGTCAGACGGGAGCGGGTGCGTCGACTATTTCATCCTGCTGGGATCGCCGTATTCATTCTGGTCGTCGGTCCCTGGTTTCTCGCCGTTACCTTGCGGCACCCTGAATTTCCCCACTATGCCTTGGTACGAGAGACCTACGAGCGTTTATTCACCGATAATCGTACCGGTTCGTTTTACTCCATGGCTGCGTTTCTGATTACCGGTTCCCTGCCCTGGATAAACGTATTATTCTTGGGTGCGCGGCAGCTCATCGGGTTTTGGCGTGAACGCCTGACAACGGCCCGCACCGAGGTTTTTCTGCTGTTATGGATACTCGTGCCGCTGTTGTTTTTCACCCTTTCCGCATCTAAGCGTCCGGGTTATATCCTGCCGGTCCTACCGGCGGTTGCACTGTTATGTGCGCGGTTGGTGCATGTCAAGCCCCGATTACTCCGCTATGGCGCCTGGATCGCAGCCGGGATCGGCTTTCTGTTGGGGGTAATTCTACTCTTCGGTAGCGGAGCGTTTGCGCCCCATATCTACGTCTCGCGTATTGCTCAGGCGTTGTATACGCAAGGTCCGGCAATGGGTGTTGCCCTTATCGCAGCGGGCGGGATGGCGTTATTTGGCGCATCGTCACCGAGACGCGCTACTGCCGGTTTGGCGATGCTGCCCATTGCAGCGATATTAGGCGTTCAGGGCATTCTTGCCGAATTAGGCGAGTACCGTTCTGCGCGTTCGTTGGCCCGAGCCATTGAAAAATCGGCACCCGGAGTCACCCAAATAATCGGGGTAGAAGCCTACGCTCCATCGCTGCCCTATTACCTTGAAAAGCCAATCATTTTGGCCACTACAAAAAAAGTCCCTGAAATACCGAGCGAATATATCCACCAGTATGCGGAAAAGCTGCAAAACGCGCCGCATCCCACTTTGTACCCCGAGCACTGGTGGCAACAGGTGCTAACGCAATGTGCCGAACCGGCGGTATTCCTGGTTGAGGCTGAAAAGGTGGAAAAACGCGAGGCTTTAGCAGCCTCACTGCCATTGATTATAGAAAACCCCGGTCATGCCGTTTATGGTCCCTGTAAACCGGCTGCCCGTTAATTCTACTGTCACGTGTTAACGTTATCCAAAGGCCGCAGCAATCATGAAAACTATTCTTATCACCGGCGCAACTGACGGAATCGGTCTGGAAACTTCCCGCCAACTGGGCGCACAAGGCCATCGATTGCTGTTACACGGACGTACTCCTGAGAAGATTCAGCGAACCATTAACCAATTGCGTGAGCAAAACGCCGATCTGGCTGCTGAACCCGTGGTCGGCGACTTGTCCGAAATGAGCCAAGTGTTGCGGTTGGCTGAGCAAGTCAAAGAAAAGGCGCCGGTACTGGATGTGCTCCTTAACAACGCCGGCGTGTTCGAACATGAGCGACGGATTACTCGGGACGGCCTCGAACTGACTATGGCGATCAACCACTTTGCGCCATTTTTACTTACTCATGCGCTGCTGAATACGATCAAAGCCGCTACTCAAGGACGCATTATCACGGTCAGTTCCATCGCCCATCAGGGGGGACGGCTGGATCTTGACGATTTGACCTTTAAACGAAACTTTAGCGGCTACGACGCGTACTGCACATCCAAACTAGCGAATATTCTGTTTACGGTAGCGCTCGCTCAACGACTGAGCGGAAGCGCTATTACTGCCAATTGCCTGCATCCGGGTGTAATCAGCACCAAACTGCTACACAGTGGATTCGGCATCGGAGGGGCTAGTATCGCTGAAGGAGCGCGGACTTCGGTTTACTTGGCCACCGCCGAAGAAATCGGTACGATGACCGGTCAGTATTTTATTGACAGCCATCCCGCCACGCCATCTTCCACTGCCCGTGACACCAGTCTAGCCGAGACGTTTTGGCAGGCCTCGGCGGACTTACTGCAGCCTTATTTATAGGAAGGTCATCATGACTTCGCTCGCCGAAAAACCCCCCACTCAGCGCTGAAGACTATTTGGCTATGGAGCGCGCTGCCGATACCCGTCACCAATTATTAGACGGTGAAATATTCGCCATGACCGTGGCCAGTCGAGCGCATAATCTGATTAATGGTAATGTGTTTGCCGCTCTGCACAGCCAATTGAAAGGCCGTCCCTGCGAAATCTACAACAACGACATGCGGGTCAAAATCAGTCCCGCCGGCGATTATGTTTATCCTGACATCTAGTGGTTTGCGATCCTCCTCGGTTCGAGGATGAGCACGTTGACACGCTGCTCAACTCTACCTTAATCATTGAGGTGCTCTCTGAGTAGACGGAAGCTTATGACCGAGGCGGCAAATATAAAGCTTATCGTACCCTCGACAGCCTACGCGAATATCTGCTGATCACCCAACATGAAGCACGAATAGAACATTACACCCGACAGACTTCCGCAGGCTGGTTGTTGACCGAAGTGACCGGTTTGCCGAACAGCTTGGAATTACCGAGCATCAACTGCCAAACTGATGCTGGATGAGGTATACGCCAAAGTCGATCTGGCA
>JAAUQA010000485.1 GCA_012032855.1 Candidatus Competibacteraceae bacterium | reverse complement strand
TTTTGTCGCCAACTCAGGGCAGAAGTGACCGATTATCGTGCTCGGGCTGCCCCGGTTCTTCGGGCTTTTCTTCCAATCGATCTAATGCCTTGGTGGCCAGGGTGCCAGACACTTGATTGACGACCCGAATTGTCTGATAAATCCCGCTGGTCAAGGCGTGTTGGAACCGCTCGATGATGCGGGCGGGCGGCGCGATGAGAGGAATACGCTTGAGTACCGCATAGGGTTGTTTAGCGATGGACTGATGGACTTGCTCAGCGGCATTGGTTCCGGCTTCCACCGTTTCTTGGACTAGGTCCTTTAGACCTCTTGCTTGTTGAATCGAAAACCGTGCCATGGACGATGCCCTCTTAATCTATTTCACACCACTGTTTAATTTGCTGATAAACGCCGTTATCGTGTGCTAATCCGAGGTGGTGTACGCCTGGAAACACTGTGATGTTGACCGCAGGTTGGTTAGCGTTTTCACTATCATTGCGCGATGCCCTGCGCGCGGGCGGCACTCGAACCAGCGTATCGCCTAACAGTCTGCTTGCGGGATGCCGAGGGTCTCCGGTCACCGTGCCAACGATCAAGTAGTGGTGTGCGTGAGCCAGCCAGGGAACTGCCTTGGGCCGGTGAGACGATGATTTGTCCGGAAAATCATCATCCCAGTCTTCGTCAACCAGATTGCCAAACCGGAGATCCTTCACCCCCCGACTGCGAAGATTCAGTATACGCCCAATGAGCTGAGTAATGGGATTGGGTACTTCGGCGAGTACCGCTGTGGTGACATGACCGACTTTTTCCAAATCCGCACCATCATGAGGAGTACCCAAATAAAAGGCACGTCGCACCTGCTTGACCCAGTCATATTGGTGGTGAATGGCGTAATGACAAGCACTGCGCAGCACCAAGCCCCCCATGCTATGACCGATCAAGCTTATCTCGTCAACACTCACCGGATAGCAGGTCAACAGTTCGTCAAGTAACCGGGACAATTGTTTGCCGTTTTCCGCAACGGACAAGCCGGTGTTATAACGCAAATAAAACGGCGTATAGCCGAGATCCTGTTGTAGCAAAGTGCCGTAGGAACAGGTTGGATCGTGATGTATTTTGTCGGCAAATGCCCAGACGCCTTCATTGCAACCGAGACCATGAATGAGCAAACAGAGTTTGGGAGTGGGATTTGAAAACGTTTGGCGCAGATTATCGGCCGTAATCAGCAGCGGGCGATTGTGCTGATAATAGGCCATGTTAATGGCAAGCCCGTTCTGGCGTTCCTGAAGATAATCGCCGACCATCCCGTTCAACACGCTGATACTCCATTCTGTCCAACGCGGAATCCGGTCGGTGGATTGATCCGGGTTATTCACTGAGTGGCCTCGCTACTCATCAAGAGTCAACGTAGTGTAGCATTCTCACGTAGATAGCAGAGGAGTAGATGTGCTGAAAATCTGGATTGATGCGGACGCCTGTCCGAACCCCGTCAAAGAGATCGTGTTTCGCGCGTCTAAAAGACGGCATGTTCCCGTCACCCTGGTGGCTAACCAAGTGCTGAAAACACCGCCTTCGCCGCTCATCAAGGCGATACAAGTCAGCCGGGCTTCGACGTGGCCGATAATTATCTCCTGCAACATGCGGATGCGGCTGATCTAGTCGTTACTGCCGATATTCCACTGGCCGCGGAACTGGTCAAGCGGGGCATAACGGCACTCAACCCACGCGGAGAACTCTACACCGAAGACAATGTGGGGGAACGATTGGCCTCGCGGAATCTGATGGAGGAGTTGCGCTCTACCGGCATGGTCGGTGGTGGACCAGCACCGTATGGTGATCGCGACAAGCAATCCTTTGCGAATAGCCTGGATCGTTGGTTGGCACAACACCGATAGTTTATTTATCAGCATCTTACGTAGGAGAATTGCATAGTGGACAGTGGTTTTTGGCACCGGCGTTGGCGCAAAAACGAAATCGCTTTTCATCAGGAAGCCGGCTGTCGCCATTTGCGCGAATTCTGGCCAACGCTAGGGTTGGCGAACGGGCGGCAAGTGTTCGTGCCCTTGTGCGGTAAGAGTCAGGATCTGATCTGGCTGGCCCAACAAAAACACCCGATACTCGGGATTGAACTGAGTGACGTAGCGGTCTCCGACTTTTTCCAAGAACATGAACTAACACCGCAGCGGATGTCAGCGGGCGCGTTCGAGGTCTGGGAAAGCGACGCGATCAAATTGCTTTGTGGTGACTTTTTCGCGTTGACGACAACGGATTTGGAAAACGTGGCCGGCGTGTATGATCGCGCGGCTTTGATCGCCTTACCACCGGCTATGCGGCAAGATTACGTTGAACATTTGCTGGGTATTCTGCCACCTGGCACGCCTATCCTGCTGGTAACGCTGGAATATCCCCAGGAACTCATGGATGGACCACCGTTTTGTGTGAGGGAGGAGGAAGTGCGAATGCTTTTCGGTAGATACTATACTGTCGAACTGTTGAAAATTCATGATGCGTTCCCGGAAAATCCCCGTTTCCAGAATCGCGGTTTGCCTTATCTCAATGAGAAGATTTACCGTTTAATCGAATGCGCCTAACTCCCCGCATAAGTTGATTGGCATACAGCGTCGGACCTCCGCCGTCGGTAAACCCATTGCCAGCAACTGATTCAGTTTGGTGTAGGCAGCTTCCGTGGTCATATCGAAACCGCTTATCACACCGGCCTCGGCTAGCGCCCTACCGACTGCGTAACGGGTTAGATCGACCCGACCTTCGAAGCATTGCGACACAGCCACCACCGTGACCCCGCGTTGCGTAGCAGCCGACAGCACCTCCAGAAAATTTGAATATTCGATAGGTCCGGAACCTATTCCGTAAGATTCAAGAATCAACCCCTTTAACGGCGGTTCGAGCACCTTGGTCAACAAATTAGCCGAGATGCCCGGAAACAGTTTCAGCACCGCGACCCGGTCGCCGTCCGGTTCCGGTAGTTGAAAGCGTTCAGCATGGTCCCACTTGAAAATGGCGTTGCGGTTGATCTCGATGTGGATACCGACTTTCGCCAATGGTGGATAATTTGGTGAATCGAAGGCATCTAACGCCTCGGCCTTAGCTTTAGTGGTGCGGTTGCCGCGCATCAGGCGACCGTTGAAATACAAACTCACCTCTGGAATCGGGTGATGAGCGGCCAGCACCAAGGCGGTCAGCAAATTATTGCGGGCGTCGTTGCGCATTTCCCACAGCGGAATCTGCGAGCCGGTGATGATGACCGATTTGACCAATCCTTGTAGCACAAAGGACAGCGCTGAAGCGGTATACGCCATTGTATCGGTGCCGTGCAGGACAACGAAACCGTCGTATTGGTCATACTGATCTACCAATAGGTCAGCTATCCGATACCAGTCCTGCGGATGCAAGTTAGCGCTGTCGATCAGCCGGGGGCACTCGTACACCACATAATCCGGCATATCCAAATCCGGATCGGGCGGACTCATTTCCGCTAACAGCTTTTCTAAC
>JAAUQA010000484.1 GCA_012032855.1 Candidatus Competibacteraceae bacterium | reverse complement strand
CAACCAATCGAACGTTGCTGGCATTAGGCGCTACGGAAGTCTCAGATCTACAGAGCCTAGCCGCCAGCACCAAAGTGCTGTTCCTCTGTCTTCCCAATGCCGACACGGTGGAACTGGTGATGGGCGATCTGTTGCCCTACTTACAGCCGGGAACCCTGGTCATTGATACTACGACCTCGCTGCCGGAAACATCCCAGTCACTGAATGAGCGCCTCGCTAAGATAGGCGTTGACTTCATCGACGCCCCGGTCACCGGCGGACCGCCCGCCGCAGAAAAAGGCACGCTGACGACTATGCTGGGCGGTAGCAGTAACGCGTGCGAATCGGCTATGCCGCTGATTCGCCATTATTCGACCACCTTAGTCCGATTTGGCGCTTCCGGAGCGGGGAATCGGGCAAAACTCATTCATAATTTCATCACCATGGGCCATGTCGCGTTGATTGTGGAAGCGTTCCGGCGTTGCGATCGAAGCAGTATCGACCGAACAGCCATGTACGAAGTCATGAGCAATGGCGGCGCCGATTCCGCCACATTACGCAAAATGCTGCCCAGCGCCTTTTCTGGGACCTTCGATGGCCACGCATTTAGCCTAGCCAATGCTGCAAAAGACGTGGACTACATTGCCCGCATGGCCGCCAAAATGGGTGAAGAAAGCGCATTAATCGCTGCCTTACATGACATTTTTCGCCCAGGAAACTGCAACTCACCCCGGCAGCAGCTTTATCAGCGAATTACTTAGACCGAACAAGTAGGACTGCTTTACCTAATTATGACTTCAATCATTCTCACCACGCTTAATGCCCGCTATTTCCATACCTCGCTGGGGTTACGTTATCTGCTGGCCAATATGGGTGAATTGCAGTCGGAAATGCACATCCAGGAATTTATAATCACTCATAAACCCATTGATATCGTTGAAAGTTTGCTGCAACAGCGACCCAAAATCATCGGCTTTGGGGTATATATCTGGAACGCTGCGGAAACTACTCAGGTTGTAGCCCTGCTTAAACAGGTGCGGCCCGATATCGTCATCGTGCTCGGTGGCCCGGAGGTGAGTTATGAATACGAGCAGCAACCAGTGGTGCAATTAGCCGATTACCTGATCACCGGGCCTGCTGACCTGGTATTCGGTCCACTGTGCCAGCAGCTACTGCAAAACGAACGGCCAGCTCAGAAAGTGATTGCAGCGTCGCAACCGCCTTTGTCGCAATTAACGCTGCCCTATCAGTTCTATAACGAAGAAGACATTGCCCATCGGCTAATCTATGTCGAAGCCTCGCGCGGGTGTCCCTTCAAATGTGACTTCTGCTTATCAGCGTTGGACAAAACCGCCTGGTCTTTTGAGCCCGACCAATTTCTGGAGGCAATGCAGCAACTGCACGAACGCGGGGTACGGCATTTCAAATTTGTCGACCGGACCTTTAATTTAAAAATCGAATCCACCTTGAAAATTTTGCAGTTTTTCCTGGACCGATTGGACGAGAACTTATTTCTCCATTTCGAACTGATTCCCGATCACCTACCCGAGAGATTACGAGAGACCATTGCCCAGTTTCCCAGCGGCGTACTCCAGTTCGAAATCGGCATTCAAACGTTTAACCCCGCCGTGCAGTCGTTGATCAGCCGCAAACAGAGCAATCAGAAAACTGAGGATAATCTGCGCTGGTTGCGGCAGGCCACCCAAGCTCATTTACATACCGATTTAATCATCGGATTGCCGGACGAGGACGTTGCGAGTTTCTCGGAAGGGTTCAATCGTTTAGTGGCGCTCGATCCGCACGAAATCCAAGTCGGAATGCTCAAGCGCTTACGCGGTGCGCCGATCAGCAGACATGCCGATGAATACGGCCTGATATTCGACCCACATGCTCCCTACACGATCCTGTGTTCCGATTTGATTGATTTCGAAATGATGCAGCGTTTGAATCGGTTCGCACGGTATTGGGATTTGATTGGGAATTCGGGGCGTTTCCACCATGCCAAACCCCTGCTGTTAGGTGACGATCCGTTTGGACGTTTTCTGCAGTTCAGCGACTGGTTGTTCGCAACCACTCAGCAGACTCACCAAATTGCCTTGGATCGGTTGTTCAGCCTAGTTTATCAAGGGCTGATCGAAACGTTGGAGGTGACGTCGGCGCTGGCGCGAGAGGCGTTGGCACGAGATTACGATCTGAGCGGTATTCGCCGTATTCCTGAATTTCTACGGTCTGACGCGACCGGGCACAAAAGTAAATCGGCCCATCGCGCTATGCGGCAGACGCGGCATCTTAAAGTCGCGTCGTCTACTCCTGCTCCCCGGTAATCAATCGGGTTCCCCGCTTATAGGTCAGATAGGCCCAAAACCATTCGATAGCGACTGTCATCCGTTTGCGCACATCAACCAAAAACAGCACATGCGCCACACCCCATAGCCACCACGCCAAAGTACCGCTCAACCGAATCGACCCAAATTCTACCACCGCCGATTTGCGCCCGATGGTGGCAAGATTGCCTAAATGGTGATAGCGGAATGGTGCCGGTGGCTTGGTTTGCTCCAAACGGGACTGAATCACCTTGGCCACATAACTGCCCTGCTGCTTAGCCGCAGGCGCCAAACCCGGTACCGGTTTGCCGTTCCAAGCCAGGTTCAGCGCGGTGTCCCCCACCGCGAAAACATTCGTTAACCCCGCTACTGATAAATCAGGCTCGACTTTGACGCGCCCTGCGGAATCAGCTTCGGTCTTAAGCCAACTGGCCGCCGGGGAAGCGACTACGCCGGCTGCCCAAAATACCGTGCGGGCTTCGACGCGTTGACCGGAAATCAGCACGCCATCCGCGTCCACCTGTTCCACCCGGCTTTTAGTCAACACTTCGACACCTAAGTCACGCAAGGATTTTTCAGAGACAGCGGACAGTTTCTCCTGGAATGGCGGCAACAAGCGCGGTGCAGATTGCACCAGTAATACCCGAGCTTGGCTCGGATCGATATTGCGAAATTCTCCCTTCAGTCCTTGCCGCGCCAGTTCTGCTATGGCACCGGCCAATTCCACCCCGGTCGGTCCTCCGCCAATGATCACAAAAGTCAGCAAACGTTCCCGCTCCGCCAGATCATGAACGCTTTCCGCTTGTTCAAAGGCCAATAACAAGCGGCGGCGAATCGCGGTTGCATCGTCGATTCGCTTGAGTCCCGGAGCATACGGTTCCCATTCGTCACGCCCAAAGTAACTGTGCCGCGCACCCGTTGCCAGCACCAGGTAATCGTAATCAATACGATTGTTGTCGCTGAGTATGACCTGCCCGGCGGCGCTATCCACATCGACCACTTCGCCCATGATGACCGCCACATTAGTCTGATCGCGGAACATCGAACGGATGGGGGTAGCGATGTCAGCCGGTGATAGGCTGGCGGTCGCGACTTGATAAAGCAACGGTTGAAACAGGTGGTAATTGCGTTTATCGATCACCGTGACACGGCACGCCGCAAAGCGCAAACCGTGAGCCGCTTTGACGCGCCGAAACC
>JAAUQA010000483.1 GCA_012032855.1 Candidatus Competibacteraceae bacterium | reverse complement strand
CCCGGAAGCGGCGCCGTCGAAATGGAGGATCGAGCCGCCGCCGGCGGCGACGGTGTGGATGCGCATCATCGGCGCCCGCATGCGGACGCCGGCGACCTGGGTCTCAAACGCGCGCTCGTACTCGCCATCGTAGTGGGAGACGTCGGTCGAGGTGCCGCCCATGTCGAAGCCGATGACCTGGCGGAAGCCGGCGATCTCGGCGGTGCGCACCATGCCGACGACGCCGCCGGCGGGACCCGACAGGATGCTGTCCTTGCCCTGGAACAGCCGCGCGTCGGTGAGCCCGCCGTTGGACTGCATGAACATCAGCCTGACGCGCCGAGCTCGCCGGCGACGGCGTCGACGTAACGGCGAAGAATCGGCGACAGATAGGCGTCGACGACGGTGGTGTCGCCGCGCGACACCAGCTTCATCAGCGGGCTGGTCTCGTGGGAGGTGGAGACCTGGGTGAAGCCGATCTCGCGGGCGATCGCCGCCACCCGCCGCTCATGGGCGACATGGCGGTAGCCGTGCATGAAGACAACGGCGACCGAGCGGATGCCGGCGTCGTAGGCCTCCTGCAAGGCGGCGCGGCGCCGGCCTCGTCGAGGGGCGTCAGCACGTCTCCGCGGGCGTCGATGCGCTCGTCGATCTCGACCACCCGCTCGTAGAGCAGCTCCGGCAGCACGATGCGGCGGTCGAACAGCTTCGGCCGGTTCTGGTAGCCGATGCGCAGCGCGTCGCCGAAGCCGCGCGTGATGACCAGCAGTGTCGGCTCGCCCTTGCGCTCGAGCAGCGCGTTGGTGGCCACGTCGTGCCCATCTTCACGCTCTCGACCTGGTCCGTTTCATCAAGACATTCAATGAAAGCGGCCGTCACCCCGACCCGCGTGGCTTTGGTATCGGTGTGGCCGGTTTCCCTGAAGGGCACCCTACCACCCCCAACCGCCTCGAAGAACTCGAACACCTCAAAGCCAAAGTCGATGCCGGTGCCGACTACATCTGTACCCAGCTCTTTTTCGACACCACGACCCCTCCCGGTCGCTCGATCGTGATCGCGAACAGCGTTGGTTTTTGGGTTGGTGGATTAAAGATTGTGAACGAGTTCGAAATCCGCTAACACATTTACCATCGCAACATAGTGGTCAGCAGGAAGTTTGTTATTCTGATCATCAGTTTTTGTCATCCCATTAAAAAAATCAATAGACGTAAATACACTAAGCTGGGCCTGCAACTCATGTCTCTTTTGTTTCTTAATCTTTTTCTTGAGTCCAACAATTTTCTGATGAATAGCACTTTGCAATGCATTACTGGAAAGGGTTTTTCCCGCTACTAATTTTTTATGATAAATTGGTTGAGGAACAAAATAATTTTCGGAAGACTCCTTGTTCATTTTTGCCGTTGGCGCTGCCTCTAATGATACGGCTAATCCGGAAGTACCATCAAGAATATCCTCCTCATGAAGAAGCATCAATTGGGTAGTTTTATTTTTAGCGAAATACAATAAAATTCTTATCCCTACCATTAAGGTGCCATGACGAGACAGGTGCAATGGCAAACTGAAATCCAGCTGTACTATAAATTTCAGAAAGCTTATCGAAGTAAATATTTGCAGTATTATAAAATATGGTGGATTGATAATCAAATACGTCTTTCACTAAACCCTGATGGAGCTTAATATCTTCTTTAAAGTAAGGCAGGGGAATACAGCGATGCTAAAGAAAAGTGATAGGTAGTGCCTAGCAATATAATTTGATCCGTTTGGAGACTAGCTTTTATTTGCGCCAATAATGATGGTTTTTTTTCGCGGAGCAGCACGATGAATGTTCCACTCAAAGCAAGCGTTATTGGAGCCTTGAGTTTCAATACTCTTTGCAAAGAATTAAAGGCCTTGTTTACTAACTCCTCGTCAACACCATCCAAGTAGTGGTGCTCTTTTCCTATCGAGAGAAAGGAATAATTTTTTAACGTTAGCGGAATATGAAATTGAAATACCGTCATTTCTTTCCTACCTGTTTAAAAACTTTCAAGACTTCAGCTGCTGACCGTTGCCAAGTTAGCGGTCGCACACATTCGAAATTTTCTTCAACAGCCTGCTCCCTCAAAATATCATTATCTAAAATCAAATTAATATGGGTTACAAATGTTTCGGGTTTCAAAGGATCAGCTAAAAACGCTCCTGCCAATACCTCAGCCGCTCCCGAATTTTTTGAAAGCACCATAGGAACACCAGCAACTGCAGCTTCCAATGCCGATAACCCAAACGGCTCGGAAACAGATGGCATACAATACACATCAGCTACTGCTAACAATTCTTTTAATTCTTGAAAAGGTATATGACCTGTGAAGTGCAATTTTGTTTTCAACGATTTGGCACTTTTGCTCTACCAGCTCCGGATACAAATCACCAGCACCCGCTACAACAAATCGGACATCCTTTCTTTTTCGCGACATCGCGTTTGCGATTTCTAAAAAATATTTCCGGGCCCTTCTGTTTGCTAAGTCGGCCAACAAACAACACTAATTTTTCCGGCATAGTCCTTTTTACAGTTGGCACAACAAACGGACTAATTGCATTGTGTACTACTTTGATTTTTTTTGCCTCTACCCCGTAATGCTTTACCAGAATACCAGCGGTGTAGTTACTCACAGCAATAATGGCATCCGCTTTCGCAAGCCCTTCTCTCTCAATATCAAAAACAAATGACCGATACCGCGCTGCCCCACGATCATAATCCAACGAGTGAACATGTGCCACAAATGGTTTTCCTGTTTTCTCCTTTAAGGTTACTGCCGTCTGCAACGTTACCCAATCGTGTGCATAAATCACATCAAAGGCAATTCGCTTGGTTTTTGTAATCACTTGGCGTGTGTAGCTGGCAATTTCTTCAGTAATTAGTAATCCGCCGGCTGAATGAATCGAAGTTTCTTCGTTCGAAAATCCGTAATGATAAGGATCAAGGTGAGCAGAAACATGAATTACGAAATCGTGCTGAACAATATTCTCAGTTGAAAAACTTCTGTTACCGTTTCTACTTCAATGGTGCTTTCTTCAATCGTTGTATCAATCGATTTTACATTCGGCTGTACAACGGTTAAACTCACTAACGAGCGTAATTCTGAAGTAAGTGCATTAGCTACCAATCCCAACCCACTATTTAATTCAGTAGGAACTCCAGGACTAAGAACTAAAACATTCATGATTCGAATTTTATACTTTAATAAAAACTAGTTGATCGTTATTTCCTTAAAATCTTTTGATACTTCAATTATATAGCACGCATCTTCTTTTGATGCTGACGCTTTCACACCATCTACCCGAATATTGTTAGCAGCAGAAATTCCATAAACATGCAACCGATAACCTTGAATAAGAAGAATTGATATTTTTCTGAATCTTGTTATATTGTTTTAAGGAAGACAAATACTTTCTTTATTCTCAAAATAATTATTTATCTTTATATAACATACATCAATCTGATCCAGTTGCATCATTTGGACCTTTTCCTGAAAAAATATCTTCAATCA
>JAAUQA010000482.1 GCA_012032855.1 Candidatus Competibacteraceae bacterium | reverse complement strand
AATTCGTTTGCCAGGCACAGCGCTAGCGCTAATTTGTTGCCGGAAACTTGTTTTGTTGACGTCCCTTTCGTCCCTACCCCAGAGGGTCAGTACTTGATCAAAGATATGATATTGATTGGTGCGGCCTTGGTGATTGGCAGTACCATCAACAAGGAAAAGCACCCGGGCATTTACCATTGAAGGAAATGGCCTGCAACGTTGTTCGTCGTAAAGTCAGTGTGGCCGATAGGGGCAGTCTGTGCGGGTGCAATGGCCGTATAAGATCAAGCTGTGTTCAACGAGATCAAAACCGGATTTTATCGCGATTTCGTGTTGCCTCTGCTCAATGACGTTGTCGTAGAATTCTTCAATGCGCCCGCAGGTCATGCATACGATGTGGTCATGATGATCGCCTTGATTGAGCTCGAAGACCGATTGTCCCCCCTCAAAGTGATGACGTTTAACCAAACCGGCGGCTTCGAATTGGGTCAATACCCGATAAACGGTTGCTAGGCCGATTTCTTCGCCGGAATTAAGTAAGGAGCGGTAGATGTCCTCGGCGCTCAAATGTTGTCGCTCCTGTTCCTGGAGCATTTCCAGGATTTTCATGCGCGGCAATGTGACTTTCAAACCTGCCTGTTTTAATTCTTTGGAACTCAACCTGGGATACTCCACGGTTCGGTGTATATTTAGGTAGCCATCTTTACGTTATCATAGGCTACTGATCAATAGACAAGACCTTTTTCAATGCCTAAAGTGCTACTCATTCTTACAGGCGCGATAGCGCTGCTGTTGGCCGCCTGCTCGTCCATTCCAGGTATTTATAGACCGGATATCCGCCAGGGCAATTATATCGATCAAGCCATGCTGGATCAGTTAAGCCTTGGTATGAGCAAGAACCAGGTCCAGATCTTGCTCGGAACTCCTTTGCTGGCCGATCCTTTCCATCAAGATCGTTGGGATTACGTGTACCGCCTGAAAACCGGGGATGGGAACATTCAACAACGTCACGTCAGTTTATTTTTTGAAGGTGACGGTTTACGTCAGGTCAAGACCAGTGCGAACCTCTAGTTATCGATCGCGTTAACGATTGTATTAGAGTCCTTTTTTTGGCCTGCGGCGGCGCGTTTTTTTTCGGACAGCTTTTGGGTCGGCGCGCAGTGGTCGGTAGATTTCCACCCGGTCGCCGGCCCTGAGTTGGGCGGATAATTGACTCAGCTTGCCGAACACCCCTACTTTCGCTACTGTTAAATCGATTTCCGGGAAGTGCTCTTGAATCCGCGATACCGTGATGGCTTGTTCTAGCGTAGCACCTTCGGGAACATCAATGGGGATAATGACTTGTTCATCAGGCAGCGCGTAGGCGACTTCCACTTGAATCATTGTAGCGTTTGTCATGATATTTGATACTGCTTAAGCCCGCTGGCTGGGGATCAATAGATGTAACAGGAATAAAACCATTTTGATCGGATATTAACGCATAGCATAAGGATCGGGATACCTATAAAAATGTCGATGGCCACCCTGGAAATCTTCCGTTTACTGTGTGTAGCAGCCTTATTTATTTACGTGTCGATCAGTGTAAAAAACTTAGTTCCGTACCCGACTGGCGCTATATCTTGATCGGTTTTGCGTTGATCCTCCTAGGCACGCTGGTTGGTGTTATTGGCCATTTTCCCGGTTTGCACCCCTCTAGTATTCCTGCTTTCTCGGTTTTGCTGGCTTTTTTGGAAATCGTCGTGGGATATGTCGGTGGAATGGTGCTGCTGGCAATCGGCATGTTGCGTGGTTTGGGAACGGTTACTCAGCTTGAAGAACGCAAAGAAGCCGCAGAGATTGCCTACCGTAAAACGAAAACCTTGCTGGGGGATCATACTAAGCGTTTAAAAGCACTCAATAAGCAAATGCAGTATGAGTTAGATGAGCGGAAAAGTGCCGAACGCAACGCATTCGATGAAAAAAGACGCTTGAAATTGGTTTTACACTCTATCGGAGAAGCCGTCATTACTACGGATGCTGCCGGTATTGTGCAGTATATGAATCCTACCGCAGAATCGTTGACCGGTTGGGCGGCGCACAATGCGCAGGGATTACCGCTCGGCAAGGTGTTTCATGTAATCGACGAACGGACCCGTGAACGCTTGCCTGATTTGGTCGACCAATGTCTTAGAAAAAGAGAGGTGATTGGTCTGCCCGATCATGCGGTGTTGCTGAGCCGTACCGGGTCGGAATATGCGGTACAGGATTCAGTTGCCCCCATCCGCGATTGGAATAATGAACTATTGGGCGTTGTGCTGGTGTTTAATGATGTCACCGAAGCGCGTCGTATGGCGTGGCAGATGACCTATCATGCCACCCACGACGATCTGACCGGTCTATTCAATCGCCGCGAATTCGAACGTCGCCTGCGACGTTTATTGGAACAAGCCCGGCTGGAAAACACGAATCATGCTTTGTGTTATCTGGATCTGGATCAATTCAAGGTAATCAACGATACCTGCGGACATATGGCGGGGGATGAACTGTTACGCCAAATTGGTCGCCTTTTACAAGCGCGCACCCGCAAAATGGACACCTTGGCCCGGTTGGGGGGCGACGAATTCGGTGTGTTGATGGAATCCTGCGTCTTGGAACAAGCTAAACGGGTCGCGAACGGATTGCGTGAAGCCGTTGAATCCTTCCGCTTCGAATGGCAGGGTAAACGCTTTAACGTCGGGGTCAGCATCGGCTTGGTGCCGGTCACTGACAACAGTGAAAGCATTACCGGTGTGCTGCGCTCGGCTGATAGTGCGTGCTACACCGCAAAGGAGAAAGGGCGTAACCGGATTCATGTGGTTTATAAGGAAGACGACACGGAATTAGTCAAACGTCGGGGGGAAATGCAGTGGATGTTTTTTAATCCCTTGGGCTCTGGAAGAGGGGCGTTTTGAGCTCAATTTTCAAACCATCTACCCCCTCAATAGCCAGACTCAGCAAGGGCATCATTATGAGCTGCTATTGCGTATGCGCAATACAGATGGCACGTTGATCCAGCCCGGTGCTTTTTTACTGGCCGCCGAGCGGTACAACCTAGCAACCAAACTGGATCAGTGGGTGATAGAAGCGTCCTTCGACTGGCTGCTCCAACACCCGGAGCACCTCAAAGATCTGCACTTGTGTGAGATTAATCTGTCGGGTCATTCTCTGGGCAATGAACAGTTTCTCGAATTTATCACCCTCCAACTCAGAAAGAGAAATATACCCCCAGCCAAAATCTGCTTCGAGATTACCGAAACAGCGGCCATTGCCAATTTATCCAGCGCGACCCGCTTCATCAAAGCGCTTAAGTCACTGGGCTGCCGCTTTGCCTTGGACGATTTCGGCAGCGGTTTGTCTTCTTTTGCTTATCTTAAAAACCTGCCCGTGGATTTATTAAAGATTGATGGGATCTTCGTCAAAGATATTGTTGAAGATCCCATTGACTCGGCTCTGGTAAAATCCATCAACGAAGTGGGTAAGGTCATGGGGTTACAGACTGTCGCCGAGTTCGTTGAAACGAAG
>JAAUQA010000481.1 GCA_012032855.1 Candidatus Competibacteraceae bacterium | reverse complement strand
CGCGCGACCGGCAACCCGAACATATTAGTTTGCGAACGTGGCGTTTGTTTTGGCTACAATAATCTGGTATCCGATATGCGGGCTCTGGCGGTAATGCGTGAGACCGGTTGTCCGGTCGTATTCGACGCCACTCACTCGGTGCAGTTACCGGGCGGACAGGGCAGTGTGTCCGGGGGGCAGCGGGAATTTGTGCCGGTCTTGGCGCGGGCGGCGGTGGCGGCAGGCATTGCAGGGCTGTTTATGGAAACCCATCCCGACCCCGCTCAGGCATTGAGTGATGGCCCGAATGCTTGGCCGCTGGGCCGAATCGAAGCACTGTTGGTCACATTGAAACGCTTAGATGATGCGGTAAAAGCACAAG
The DNA here is from genome assembly GCA_012032855.1 of Candidatus Competibacteraceae bacterium. The sequence goes on along the minus strand of JAAUQA010000481.1, from coordinate 3,161 downwards.
GATTCTTGGAATCCGAATAAGATTTTTTCCCGGTGCCCGCCGATAAGCCGGTGGAGTACAGGTTTACTCAGTGAAATAACTCACAGGAGCGATTGCGTATGTCCGAAATTAAAGCCATTCAGGGCCGTGAAGTTCTGGATTCCCGTGGGAATCCTACCGTATCCGTCGATGTGGTTCTGGCCTCAGGAGCCAAGGGCAGCGCGGCGGTGCCTTCCGGGGCTTCTACCGGTAGTCGTGAAGCCGTAGAACTACGCGACGGTGACCCGAAACGTTACCTCGGCAAAGGGGTCCTCAAGGCGGTAGCATCCGTTAACGGTGAATTGCGCAATGCCCTGCTGGGCATGGAGGCCAATGATCTGGCCGCTATCGACCATAAGATGATCGCGCTGGACGGCACCGAGAACAAAGGTCGGTTAGGCGCAAATGCGTTGTTGGGGGTTTCGCTGGCGACAGCTCATGCTGCTGCCGCAGAAGCCGGAGTATCGTTATTCCGGCATCTGAACCCGACCGGCCCTTATGTGCTGCCGGTACCGATGATGAATATCCTCAATGGCGGCGCCCATGCCGATAACAGTGTTGATATTCAAGAATTCATGATCATGCCAGTCGGTGCGCCCAGCTTCACCGAAGCCTTGCGTTACGGCACCGAAACGTTCCATGCACTGAAGGCGGTATTGAAGAAAAAAGGCATGAACACCGCAGTCGGTGATGAAGGTGGTTTCGCGCCCAATCTGCCTTCCAACGAAGCGGCCCTGGAAGCGGTGATGGAGGCCATCGAGAAGGCCGGTTATAAGGCCGGCACGGACATGTTCATTGCGCTGGACGCCGCCAGTTCCGAATTCTACAAAAACGGCCGTTATGAACTGGAATCGGAGAACCGCTCGTTCAGTTCCCCCGAATTTGCCAGCTGGCTGGAAGATTGGTCCAAGCGCTATCCGATCGTGTCCATCGAAGACGGCATGGACGAAAACGATTGGGACGGCTGGGCCGATCTGACCGGTAAAATCGGCGGTAAAATCCAGTTAGTCGGCGACGATTTGTTCGTTACTAATACCAAGATTCTCAAACGCGGCATCGATGAAAAGATTGCCAACTCCATCCTGATCAAGGTCAATCAGATTGGCACACTGACGGAAACTCTGGAAGCGATCAAAATGGCCGATGATGCGGGCTATACCGCGGTGGTTTCACATCGTTCCGGTGAGACCGAAGACACCACGATTGCTGACATCGCGGTAGCGACTACGGCAACCCAGATTAAGACCGGTTCGTTGAGCCGTTCGGATCGGGTAGCCAAGTACAATCGTTTATTGGTCATCGAAGAGGAACTCGGCAGTGCCGCACGTTACGCCGGTCGCGACGCTTTCAAAGTCTTCAGAGACTGAGTCCGGCAATTCGACAGGGCGGCCTAATCGTCGCCCTGCACCGGTTGCTGGTTGGATCAGAGCGCTGGAAAAAGTCGCTCTGATCACTTTGCCGTTGATACTGATCAGCTTATCGGTGGCACTGAATGTTCAGCTATGGCTGTCCGATACCCAAGGTTTACCGAAAGTTCGCTTGCTGCAAGCCGCATTGCAGGAGCAGCAGAATGAAAACGCTCAACTGGAAGAACGTAACCAGGCGTTAGCGGCCGAAGTCAGTAATCTCAAGGAAGGCGTCGCAGCGATTGAGGAATTGGCGCGTACCGAATTGGGGATGATCCGCAAGGACGAGACCTTTTTCCGTGTTTTGGAGTCCCCGCCGCCGGCGCTATCCGTCACCCGTGAGTGAGACGTTGCGTTATTGGGCGGTTGTGCCCGCCGCCGGCGTCGGTAAACGGATGGCAGCGAGCGCGCCCAAACAATATTTAATCCTGGCTGGAGAGGCTGTAATCGTCCACAGTCTGGATACCTTGCTGTCCCATCCGCGCATCAGCGGAGTCGTTGTGGTGATCAGCCCACACGACCACAGGTGGAACAATCTCCGCTTAGAACGCGATAAGCCATTGATTGCAGTGGCCGGTGGTGAAGAACGATGCCACTCGGTACGTAACGGCTTACTGGCCCTCACTGATTGGGCGCGCGCGGATGATTGGGTGTTGGTGCATGATGCCGCGCGCCCTGCTTACGTCATTCCGATTTGGATAGGCTGTTGGATACCTTGACGGATGATCCGGTTGGCGGGCTGTTGGCAACACCGGTGCGCGACACCATGAAACGGTCCGATACGCATGAGCGCATTGCAGCGACCGTAGAGCGTCAGAATCTTTGGCATGCGCTGACTCCGCAGATGTTCCGTTTCAAGTTGTTATTATCGGCGTTACAGCAGGCCGAGGAGAGTCACTTGGAAGTCACTGATGAGGCATCCGCCATCGAAGCGCTGGGTTTACAACCCCGTTTGGTCGAAGGGCGCTCGGACAACATCAAGATTACGCGTCCGGAGGATCTGGCATTGGCTGAATTTTATCTGACCCAGCAACGAGAATAGGCTATGCGCATCGGCCACGGTTATGATGTTCATGCCTTCGGGCCAGGTGATTTCATTGTTCTCGGTGGAGTGCGCATTCCCCACACGCAGGGCTTAATAGCACATTCTGATGGTGATGTTTTATTACACGCGCTGTGCGATGCGTTGTTGGGCGCTGCAGGACTGGGCGACATCGGTCGACATTTTCCGGATAACGAGACCGAATTCAAAAATATCGACAGCCGGATTTTATTGCGCCGCGTGATGGATTTACTGAATGGACATCAGTTGAGAGTTGACAATATAGACACCACGATCATCGCGCAAGCACCGAAACTCGCGCCACATATTCCGACCATGCGTCAACACATCGCTGCCGACTTGGCTATTCGCCCTGATCAAGTCAATGTTAAAGCCACGACTACCGAAGGCTTGGGTTTTGTGGGACGTTGCGAGGGCATTGCGGTTCATGCCGTGGTGCTGTTGCAGCCTCGTTCTATTGATCGCGCTTAAATGTTGGCTAAGTATTGGCTGTTAAACGTGCCGCTTGTTCGCGAGTATAAAAACAATCAGCGCACACAAAACCCGCCACCACGGTCGATTTAACGGCAACGACTCGACCTTGTGCATCGCGCGCCAACACTACTTCATCGGGAAGTCCATCCAGCAAATGAATAGGCGCAGGTCGACCGTCCGCAAAGCACGAGCGATATACT
>JAAUQA010000067.1 GCA_012032855.1 Candidatus Competibacteraceae bacterium | reverse complement strand
GAATCCTTCGGGTATGTGTGCCCGCAACTCTGTTCTCCGGAAGAACTCGGAGGTATTACCCATGATTGATGATCCAATCGTCGAAGAGATCCGACGCTATCGCCAGCAACATGCCGAGCAATTCGGCCACGATCTCAAGCGCATTGTGGAAGACTTACGCAAGAAGGAACTCCTGTCCCCGCATACCCGGTTGGACCCCGGCCCGAAACGGATCGTAAAATCAAAGACCAGCGCACAAGGATGAGCTGACCATGACGGAACCCGATTTCACGGACCACCATCGGATCGAAAAACCACCCACGCCCTACTCCGTCACCCGTTTGTTCAACGAAGAAACCACTGTCGAGCGGGAGATCATCCAGCACCTGCAAACGCCCGCGTTGGGCTGGACCTACCGCTCCCGCCAACAAGTAATGGCGCTGCGCCCGGACGAGCGCGAGGTATTGTTGCTGCAGCTGCTGCGGGAAAAGCTCAAACAGCTCAATCCCACTATCCTCACGGATGAGGCGCGGGTGGATGCCATCGTCACCAAATTACGCGCCTGCCGCGACAATCAGCAGTGGCTGGCCTGGTTGCAGAACGGCATCAACTACCAATTCGATCCGTCCGAGAAAGCCAAGGACGTTCGATTGATCGCTTATGATGACCTAACCCTCAACGATTGGTGGCTAACCAACCAATTCCCGGTAGAGGGCAATTCTCCCCGGCGGCCCGACATCGTGCTCCTCATCAACGGCATCCTGGTGGTGGTGATCGAGGCCAAGACCGCCAGCCGCAGCAAGCCCGATTGGCAGCTGTACGGTTCCAAGCTCGACGCTGCGTTCAAGCGGGAATTCGGCCACCTGTCCCAAGCTGAGCGGAACAAGCTGGTCAGCCAGTCCTCCACTCTCGACGTACTGCTGAAACTACCCAAGCGCATCGAACAAATCGCCGACGATGTGACGGTTCACTTCAATGAGCATGTGCGGCCCAACGGTTTCAAGGCGATGCTGGTCTGCAAGGACAAGGAGACGGTGTAGCGTGCGACATGCTGTTGACCGGCTTCGATGCGCCTATCCTGCAAGCGCTCTATCTGGATAAGAACCTACGCGACCACGGCCTGCTGCAAACTATCGCTCGGGTGAATCGGCCCTATAACGAACTGAAGGAGCATGGTCTGGTGCTCGACTACTTCGGCATCTTCGATCACCTAAACGAAGCGCTGAATTACCGGCCCGAGGAACTGGGAGATGTCGTCTTTCCGTTTGAGCGCATCCGTGAGCATTTCCGCAAGCAGTTCGACACTCTGTGGGCGCTGTTCCCCGAGGAGACGGTGCCACGCGATAGTTCGCATGAATCCTTTATCGCCGCCATGACAATTCTGCGTGACGAGGAAGGCACGGAAAAAAAGTTCGACGAGGTGCGGCATTTGTTGGGCGAAAAGCAACCCGCTCCTCCGGAGGCTTTTATCCTGCCCGCCTTGGCGGAATCCTGGCGGGTGGAGTATCGGCTAACGAAGAGCAAAACAGTCGAGGCGCGTACCGATCAGCATGGCCGGGTATTAGTTTATGGCGCGGTGAGCGATGGAGAACTCTGCAAGGCGGCACTGCGTCGGTGGCTGGCACGCCGTTCCAAGGAGGTGTTGGTGCCGTGGCTGGAATCAATTGCGACGGAAAGTCGGTTACGTTTCAATCGCGTCATGCTCAAGAATCAGCGCACCCGCTGGGGTAGTTGTTCAGCCGGTGGCGTCATCAGCTTGTGAACTTCATGGCCAGATGCGGGATGCTTGGAAACGGATACCAACCTGGGCACATCCGATGAAGTCGGGAAAGGAAGTATTTTGATAAATCCACGCTACAGAAACGAAATATTGCGGCTAGCCAATGAAAACAGACCACAGTAAAAAAGAGCTCGACGCTGAGAGATGCTGAGGCTTTCCGATGGTGATCAGGCGTACTCTTGATCACTCCGCCCGCAACGCTTCGATAGGATCAAGTCGTGCGGCCCGGCGCGCCGGCAAAACCCCCGCCAACAGTCCAATCAAGGCGGAAATACCCAACGCTAATAAAGCATAGAACAGCGATAAGCGAACCGGCAGAGCGGGAACCATCACTCGCAATAATCCTACCAGACTTCCACCCAAGGCGAGCCCCGCCAAACCGCCGCAAGCGGCCAATAACACCGCCTCACCTAGAAACAAGTGCAGAATCTGCCGACGTTCGCCGCCCAGAGCCCGCAGCAATCCGATCTCGGCGGTGCGTTCGCTAACCGCAATCGTCATGATGGTCATAATGCCGACACCGCCGACCAGCAACGAAATGCTGCCCAATACCGCCACAGTCCCGGTCAACACGCCCAGAATATCACCCAATACGTCCAGCATCTTGGTCTGACTGGTAAGGGTGAAATCCTCCCGCCCGTGCCGTTCGCTCAGAATCGTGCGAATCGCCCGTTCGACGCGTTCCGCCGAGATTTCCGGCGCGTACAGCACATTCACTTCCATCAACCCTTCACGGTTGAACAGCTCCAGCGCACGGGCAGCGGGAATGTAAATGGCGTTATCAATATCAAATCCCAAGACCTGACCCTTAGCTGCTAAAACGCCGATGACGCGGAATCGATTCTGGCCGATGCGCACGGTTTGTCCCAATGGAGAGCGGTTACCAAACAGTGCTTCGCGCAGTTCGGAACCCAACACAGCGAACGGACGAGCGGCACGCGGATCGTCCGGCGGCAACGACCGACCGATGGCGACCTGTAACCGCCAGACGATGGACGCATCGGCGCCTACTCCCAGCACTTCGGTGCGCCGACTACGGCGCCCGGCTTCCACTTGGGCATTACCCTGAATCACCGGCGCTACCCCACGCACGCCGGAAATGCGTCGCAGCGCTTCGCTGTCGTCCAGGCTCAGCGGGCGCACCGTACCGAATATCCCCACCGAGGTGCCTAAGGTCGATTTCGTTCCCGGCGTAACGGAGATAAGATTGGTGCCGAATTGGGTGAATTCGTTGAGTACATAACGATGGATACCCTCCCCGATCGCCGTCAACAACACCACAGCGGTAATGCCAATGGCGATGCCCAACGCGGTGAGAGCGGAGCGCAGCGGTTGACCGCGTAGCGAACCGAATACATAGGACACGCTGTCCCCGACCTGCACGGTCAGCGTCCTGCCAGCGCCTGCACGGGATCAAGGCGGGCCGCACGCCGAGCCGGCAGTAGAGCGAATAACAGACCCGCACTGACGGCTACGCTCACTGCGGCGATAATCGCCCAGAGCGGCGCTGCTAACGGAAATGTGGGGAAAAGCCAGCGCCCTATCCAAATCCCGGCTTGGGCGACCATTAGTCCCAGTATCGCACCCGCCAGCGATAACAGGCCGGCTTCGGTCAGAAACGCCAGCCGGATGACCCTTGGCGTAGCGCCCAATGCCTTGAGCAAACCGATTTCCTCAGTGCGCTGGGAAACCGATACCAAGGTGACATTCATGATGAGAATCCCGGCCACGACTAAGCTAATCGCGGCGATACCAGCCAGCGCCAGGGTCAAAGCCAAAAAAATCCGGTTGAAGGTTTCCAGCACCGCACCTTGGGTGATGATGGTGACATCGTCTTCCCCCTCGTGCCGGTCCCGAATAATCGACTGGATTGCCTGCTCGGCCTGCTTCAGGTCTTCCAAACGATTAACCTCGACCAGAATGCGGAACAATGATGCAGTATTGAACAACCGTTGTGCCGCCGCCACCGGTATGACAGCGATATTATCGATATCCGCGCCTAAGGATTGGCCGGTGGACGCCAGAATGCCGATCACCCGAAACCGCCGATCACCGATGCGTATCCATTGCCCCAAAGCTGGTTCGGGACCGAATAATTCATCGCGCGCCTGGATACCCAATACGCAAACCGGAGCGGCTTGCTGCAAATCGGCGGGCGGTAGGAATTGCCCCTGGGCCAAAGACAGTTTACGTACCGGTAAAAAGTCCGCCGTGCTGCCTAAAATCGCAACTTCCCGGCTGCGCCGCCCGAAAGACAATTCGGCTTGGCCCACATTGAGCGGGGCTATCCGTCGCACATACCGGCTACGGGTCAATGCCTGCGCGTCGTCGAGAGTCAGATCGCGTGGCGTTTCCCCGAGCACCGGCGGACGGCCGCCGGTTGTTTCGTTGCGACCGGGCAGTACGATCAGCAGATTGCTACCCAAACTGGAAAACTGACCGGTCACATAACGGCGCGCCCCTTCGCCCAAGGCCGTCAACAGAATTACCGCTACTACGCCGATGATCACGGCCAACAGCAACAAACTGGTGCGCAAGGGATAACGACGTACCGAGGTGAAAGCGAATAAGAATAGGTCAATCGACCGCATCAGCGGGCTGCCGTCGAATATCGGACTCAATCCGGCCATCGACCAGATGCAAACGCCGCTGCGCCCGCTCGCCGATGTCCGGGTCGTGACTCACAATCAGTAAGGTGATTCCATCTCGGTTAAGTGCCTCCAAAATAGCTAATACCTCATGTCCCGCCGCCCGATCCAGATTGCCGGTCGGCTCATCCGCCAACAACAGAATCGGTTGCATGATCATAGCGCGGGCGATGGCTACCCGTTGGCGCTGTCCGCCGGACAACTGATCCGGACGATGGTGCGCCCGGTCTGCCAAACCCAACGCGGTTAAAGCGTGCATCACGCGCGCGCGCGCTCGCCTATGGTGATGCCGGCCAGCGTCAGCGGCAATTCCACATTCTCGAAAGCGCTGAGGCGGGGGATCAGATGGAACGCCTGGAACACGAAGCCGATTTTATAGCGGCGCAAGCGGGCCAGGGTTTCGTCGTCCTGAGCGGTCATGTCCTCGCCATCCAAGAGGTATTGGCCACTGTCGGGACGATCCAGCAAACCGATCACGTTCAGCAAGGTGGATTTTCCGGAACCGGACGGTCCCATGATCACGACGTATTCACCCGCCATAATGGTAAGATCAATAGCCTGCAACGCGTGGACCGCCTGATCACCCACTTGGAACAGCCGCTCAATGTGCTGCAAGCGGATCATGGCTCGGCAGATGCCGTGGCGCCGGCTTTCACCCCGGCCCGTTCCACCGAAACCACAATGCGCTCACCCTCTTGCAATCCATCCTGTACTTGGGTGTAACTCCAATTGCGTAGACCCGGCACGATGGTCCGCTCTTGCAGTATACCGTCATCGCCCAGCACCAATACCTGATTGCCTTCCAATACGGCCTCGCTGGGGATGCGCAAGGCAGCGGGTCGGGCGTCCAGAATCACTTCCAGATCAGCGCTGTAACCTGGCAGCAACGCCTGTTCATGGTCATTGCCGGTGATTTCCGCTTCGACTTCCACCGTGCGGGCCTGTTTTTCCAGATCCAGCACATAGGGCGCGATGCGCCGAACCCGTCCCTGGAAAACCCGGCTGGGAAAGGCGTCCAAAGTGATCCGCGCCGGCATATCGACTTGAATGGCCGGCGCATCGACCTCATCGATAGGCGCGCTGATGTAGACACAACTGTAATCGATCAGGTCCACGGCGGGCGGCGTGGCGATACCCGGCGGTGAGGGGGTGACGTATTCGCCGATTTCCCCGGTCACTTCGGCAATCACCCCGGCGAACGGCGCACGCAGCATGGTGCGTTCCAAAGCCGCTCGCGCTACCGCAACCTGCGCCTCGCTGACGTGCACGGAAGCCGTTGTCGCATTACATGCTGCGGCTTTTGATTGAGCCTCGGTGTCGGCTTGGTCCAGACGTTCGGTCGAAACCAGCCCGCGCGCTTTGAGTGGTTTTAACCGATTAGCTTCGCGCTTGGCCATTTCCGCCAACAGGCAACTTTCTTCGGTACGGGCGCGGCTGGCCGCCAATTGACTTTGCGCCAGACTCAATTGTGCGCGCAAATCCTCGTTCCACAGTTCCATTAAGATTTGTTTGGCGGTGACCCGATCGCCTTCGCGCGCCAGCAGGCGATCGACTTGCCCACCGCTCGGCAACGACAGCTTGGCCCGGCGACAGGCTTTGACCGTGCCGGCGCGGGTGTTGGCGACGGTCGCTTCCACCAGGCCGGTTTCGACCGGGCGGACGACAACGGAAATAGGCTTGGGTTGAGTCCAGTACCAATAAGCCAGACCCACCAGAGCGAACAATATGATGACGATGATTAGACGACGCACGCGGTTATTGTACGCCGGAAAGGAGAACCGGGGGTACCACCCCGACTTAGGCGGTAAGATGATCGGACTATATAGCGCTTGATATAGCGATCAGATAAGGTGAGCGTGGTGGATGGCCTGGTGGCCGAGATACTTATGATGCTTGCTGAACAACAGGTCTAACTTTTCGACAGGATAACCCTTTATGGCATTCAGTCTGGACAGGTTTTATACCGTCAACCGGCGTGCGTTGATCTGGTTGATTCTAGTAGGGGTTCTCTGGTTACTGCGGGATTTCTTTGCGTTGGTGTTTATGACCTTCGTGATCGCGTTCACCGCTTTATCCGCGGTCAGATTGATGCAACGTCATACCAAACTACCCTATACGCTTTCCCTGATAGGCGTTTATCTGGCGTTGTTACTGGTACTGGCGACTTTCGTTAGCCTAGTGGTACCGAACGTGATTCGTGAAACCAATCGGTTTGCCGGCAATATTGGGGAGCTGCAACAAACCCTGTTAGACCTGAAAGCAAACTTTCTTGAACAATATCCGGGTTGGCGGCGGCCTTTCGTCGGCTATCTGCGCAGCGCGGTGGACGAAACCACCTTGAATCTCATTGATGGACAACTTGAGGTCGAAGCACGAAAACTCGGCTTAAACGGTTTTGAAGTCAGACGACCTAAGGATAAGTCGGAACCCGATCCCGGGCATAACAGTGCTTTGCAACAGTATCAAACAGTCGAAGAGCAACTTTTGCTCGAATCCCTGTTGTCCGAGATGAGGGGTCGTTTTGGTGAGTATATCCCGCGCTTTATCAATCTCTTGTACCGAACCACCGCCACCCTGTTGCTGGCCTTGTTGCTCAGTTTTCTAATCTTGGTGGATTGGCGGCGGTTGTGCCGATTGGTGCAAATCTGCGCGCTTCTCGGTTGCAGGATTTTTATGAAGAAGCCGCCCAGCCGGTGGTGCGATTTGCACACATTGTCGGTAGAGCTATTCAGGTGCAGGCCGTTATCGCCCTGATCAACACCCTGTTGACCGCTATCGGACTATTGTTGCTCAACATTCCTTCACTGATGACACTCTCCCTAGTGGTCTTCGCTTGCAGTTTCATCCCAGTCGCGGGGGTGTTCCTGTCCTCGACGCCGATTGTACTGGTGGCGCTCAATAACGGCGGCATCATGCTCAGTTTAGCGGTCGTTGCGCTCATCACCTTTATCCATCTGATTGAAGGCTACGTCCTCAATCCCTGGATTTATGGCCAACACTTGAGTCTTAACCCGGTGCTGGTGATTATCATCTTGTTCGTGGGCTATCACAGTTTCGGCATCTGGGGGATGGTGCTGGGTTTGCCCGTTACGCTGTATTTTCTGCATGATGTATTCGGCGTCAGACAGGAAACCCGTAGCACCGAGGCCGACCTATAGAGAGGTATTCTATGGCCACGGCTCTCCCCTTGACCGGCAGCGGGTTAATGGCTCAAGCACCGCGTCCGCCGCCGCTCAAAATCATTTTGCGCTTGTTGGGGTTGCTGACCGCTTTGTTTAGCCTAACCATGATACCGCCGATGCTGGTGGGTTGGTGGTATAGCGACGGGGCTGTGACGCCATTCGCGATCACCCTGATATCCATGCTGATGCTGGGTGTGTTGTGTTGGCTACCAGTGCGCCGGATTCGTGGGGAATTGCGTACCCGTGATGGTTTTGTGGTGGTTGTGCTGTTCTGGTTGGTACTTTCGGGAATCAGCGCGATGCCGCTGATTTTAGCGGAAAAGCCAGCCACGCTGGTCGATGCTATATTCGAGGCGACTTCAGGGCTCACCACCACCGGAGCCACCGTACTGTACGGCATCAATCAGTTGCCCCATGCGATTCTCTATTACCGCGCACAGCTGCATTTTCTCGGCGGCATGGGCATCATTGTGCTGGCAGTCGCCTTGCTACCCATGCTGGGCATCGGCGGTATGCAGTTATATCGGGCCGAAACGCCGGGTCCCATGAAAGACGAGAAGATTACCCCGCGCATTGCGGAAACGGCGAAACGGCTTTGGCTCGTGTATGTGGCGCTTAATGTGTTGTGCATTACAGCCTTTTGGTTGGCCGGCATGGGTCTTTTCGATGCCATCGCTCACAGTTTCGCCACGCTGGCGTTGGGCGGTTTTTCCACTCACGATGCCAGCATCGGTCATTTCAACAGCCCCGCCATCGAACTGGTCGCGGGTGCGTTCTCTTTCCTGGCGGGAGTCAACTTTGCCCTGCATTATCTGGTTTGGCATTCGTTCAGGCAAAAGCCGTCTTCTCTGGGACTTACACCGTTGGTGCGAGATCCTGAATTCAGATTGTATTGCAAGGTCATCGCCGTGTTAGTCACTGTCACCTGCGGCTATTTATACCTGAGTGGAACGATGAACGGTTGGGCGGCATTTCACCACGGTTTCTTTCAAACGCTGTCGATCACCACTGACAACGGCCTGGTGACAGCGGGTTATCCCGAATGGCCCTTGTTCGTTGTGTTGCTGTTACTGATGGCCAGCTTTTTCGGCGGGTGTGCGGGTTCGACCTGCGGCGGCATCAAGGCAGTCCGATTTCTGCTGCTATCTCGACAAAGCGTACGGGAGTTGAAACTACTGATTCGACCCTATGCTCAGGTCTCCGTAAAGATAGGCGGTCGCTCGGTACCCAGTCGGGTTGTTCAGGCCGTATGGGGATTCTATTTCTTGTATATCTTCAGCTACTGCATAGTTTCCCTGGCGTTGGTGGCGACTGGCTTGGATATAGTCACGGCGTTCGGCTCGGTAGCCGGCTGCTTGAATAACATGGGGGTTGGGCTGGGGGCTAGCGCTGTCCATTTCGGCGAACTCAACGATATCGCCAAATGGTTGTTGATCTTTTCCATGTTGGTGGGGCGTCTTGAAGTGTTCCCGCTTTTGCTGTTGTTTTTACCCGATTTTTGGCGTTGATTGGCAGCTAACCTGATTGGGCCGGTTCGTACACGATAATCACACTCAAGCATGGATAGCTACATTTCTTATGGCTATGTGGCTAATCGCCTGCCCATTCTTAAAGTGCGGGCGATTAATAGCCCCGAGGCGATCACGTGATCACCCCCTAGCTTAGGCGGCTAGGGAAAGATCGGTTTGGGAAGGCATCAGCACGGCTAGCGCCTGATTTTCACACGCCGCTTGGCGGATCCGCGACCATTGGGCTTGCTCAATCGTTGCCGGCCAAGCCAGCACAGCGCTGCACGTTCCCGCGCGCAGAGCGCGTTCGACCAGGGGCAACGGATCACTATCGGCTGCCAGATGCACCAGCCGTACCCGGTTGGGATCTACTCCGTGTGCGCACAGTAAACCCAAAGTCGGCCATTCCGCTGGCGCAATCCAAAATATCCAACGGCGTTCCTGACTCCGCTCGGCCAGCAATGGCCAGAGCCAATCGCTGACGCCGGCTTCTTCACCGGGTGTAGCAATCAAAGCGGTATTGAAGGCATGGTTCGGTACTGAGCGCGATGTCGTTTGACCTGACATTATGGTGAGCATGAGCGTTCTACCTCGTGACGGATAACCGATAACTACCGGGATGACTGGCTGCGGAAAAATGCTGCCAAGCCGACTGGGTAGGCAGGGTATCGACGGGCTTGCGGGGTATCGTTCTCTTAAACCCGCGTGACGGATAGTTGCAGGGAGCGGAATCTGCAGAACCGGTGTTAAACAAGAAGTTATGAACGACGGTGGGGTGCATGGCCGATCTCCAATGTTAAGTTTTTTTCAGGTTGAGAAACATTTAGCACAACCGATGCCAATTCATTAACATGCTGATATATAGAAAAATTGTGGCTTAATCGAGATACGCAGGGACAGAAAAAATGCAAAACGCAGCTCAAAATGAGCTGATTCGCGAAATAATCGGTAGTTCAAAGCGGACCGCTTTGCTACGCGTTGATTGCCCGTCATCCCTTCACCTTCCAAAACATTTGTTGATACCGGTTACCGCTATAAGAAACAGTCCGTTTCAGTGGTATTTCCGTTTCTCAGTCACCGTGTTTCCTTTGTTTCAGGCCGGTATCAGTAGTTTTACGTCGCACCAAGATTTCCGGCAGCACTGACGCCCCCTCATTCCCATCCTGCGAAAGACTCGATACCCTTGAAAAATCATGGAGATGGATTGACAAATGCTATCTTTTCGACTCTTATTCCGAGTATGATTTCTTATTCTTATTGGGAGACCACAAGATGCGTATCAGTGAACGCGGCCAGGTCACCATCCCGCAACTCCTACGGGAACGTTACGGATTATTACCCGATACCGAAGTGCGGTTTATTCCTGAAGAATCCGGTGTGCGGCTGGTAGTCAGCCCCACGGCTCAAGCGGCGGCGGTGGAAGCTTTGTATGGGCGTAAGCAATTCGGTCGCAGCACTGATGAAGTTGATGGCGCTGCTGCGGCTGCCAGAGTCTGTGCAAAAGCTGGTGGAGGCAGACGATCTGGCGGCAACAACTGCCTATGAGATTGCTCGGCTAGAGACCCCGTCGCCCAGGAGAGGCTTGCGCGTGAGGCGGTGAAGAAGAAGCT
>JAAUQA010000480.1 GCA_012032855.1 Candidatus Competibacteraceae bacterium | reverse complement strand
TCCATAGGATTTATCCTTCTGCGCAGGGCTCATGGTGGCCGCCGCCGAGTTTTCCCAGCTGCGGGCGTTCAACCTGTCAGGTCAGGCAAACCGGGATCACCGCTGAGCTGAACCGATTCATTCAATTGCACCGCCGTGATCGTGAACTTCGATTGCTGGGTCGGCCAAGTGATCGGGTTTGTCCCGGTCTGCACCAGGGGATCAATTTCCGGCATGGACTCGGCCACCCCCTTTGCAATCACCTCCGTAATGATCAGTTGGATTGCCGTGATGATGCCTGCGATGATCGCTACGATAATCGCTATGATGATCCGCTTGGCCACGGTATCGACGATCTTGCCTACCACCAGACCGACCACCGATACGATGATGCCCGCGATCACCTCGGTGATAATTACCCCAGGTGCGGTATGCGTTCGGTGCGTCGCTGAGTAGGGCCGTGTCTCGCTATACCCGATCGTCTGTTTGCCGTTGGTCTTTTTTTCCAGTTTCAAACCGTGCCAGGTGTTGATGGTGATGTAGGTGTCGATCCCCGGGGAGATTTGTACTTTCACTTCGATCGTCGTGTGGAATTCGGTTGTGTTGATGACGAGGTCGAAGGTTTCGATGAAGGGGTGGTAGTCGATCGCACCGACCTTGACCGCATCCAGCTCCACCTTTCCCGAACCGTTGTTGGTGATTTCAGTGTCATTGTTGACCAGCTGGAAATCGGACGTTGTGGCGTCGTTAAAGGCGTGCGGAAGTCCCGCGAAAATCGCCTCGCGCATGAACAGTTGCTGACTGATGAGGAATGCCGAGCGCTGGGTCGTGGGGATTGCCGATGCGGCAAGCTCATGCTTCAGATTCTTCGCCCGGCCGATGTCGCTCGTCAGCGTCAGGACACCGAAGAAACTGTTATCCACCGTTCCTCCATCGGCAAAGGCGTAGCTGGTCAGGGCCGGCGACAGCCATTGCAAGCTTCCCTGATCCGCCATGATGTTCAGATCCACGGCCGCAAAGACCTGGGTGAAGTCCTTGACGTTCGCGTTCAGGTAAATCCCCATCGCCGATTGAATGAGTGCACTGACCGCCGACACTGGCATGCCAGATGGCCATTTGGCAGACGTTGTCGCTGGAACCCTAATGAATACCACCGAGACCGCCGAAACATTCGGATTGGGAGGTTGGTCGCTCACCACGAGATTGTGTGTCGTGCCGGTTTTCGTCGGCGTAGTCGCCGGCGGATTCGGCGGAATGACGTTGAGGTGATACTGAGCCGTCACCGTCACACCCGTCAGGTCGTAGGCCTTGCTCTGAAAGGTGAAGGTGCCGGTGCTGATCGGCACCAAGACGTTGACGTTTTCGCCATCAGCCCCGGTAGTCAGTTGCCAATCGGTGAAATTTCCGGAAATGGCGCTACCCGGTCCGAGCGGCTTGTCGGCGGTAAAGGTGGTGGGCGTCGTCTTCTGCTTGACGATAGCACTGTTGACATCCGGCATTCGGATCGCGAACACCGTGTCCCACCCCAGGGTGCTGGCCTTCGGCGGCGGGTTGACGCCTCCCGCCTGGGCCTTGAGGAAGGCTGCTCCATAGCGGTCATGCTTTTGCAGGGCCTCCTCCAGTAAGGCCGCGTCAAGGTCCGGAAAACTGAACACCACCGGTTTGTCATGGGCTTCAAGTACAGGTGAATTCATTGTTGTCTCCTGGGGTTTGTCGTAGCAGCACCGTCCGGCATCAACGCTCAGAAGGGGCCGTCAGTAAGTGCCGCCAGTTGACGGAAAATTCAGCGTTCCGCCGAGCTGGAGGGATCCGTTTAAAGCCGCGGACGTGAGGGTGAAGGACGATGCCGCCGTCGGCCAGGAAATGGGGTCCGTGGCCGCATAAACCAGTGGGTCGATGGAGGGCATAGCCTCCGCGACCCCCTTGGCGATGACATCTTCAATAATCAGCTCGATGCCGACGATGATGCCGATGATGATGGCCACGATGATGGCCACAATGATGGCATCGGCCAGCGCGCTCCCGGGCCGGCGACGACGGCGCCGATCACGGCCACGATGAGCGAGACGATGGCTGTGGTGATTTTGACCCAGGCCGCGACGTGCTTCACATAGGTGTGATGCGGTGGCCGTGTCGCCTTGTAGCCCAGCGTCTGTGTACCGTCGGTTTTCGTCACTAGGGTCAGCGTTTGGTAATTGGTCATGGTGATCGTCACGCTAATACCCGGCGAAATATCGACATCCACCACCATGTTGGTGACAATTTCCGTATCGTTGATGACCAGGTTGAACGAGGTCATTTTCGGGTGGTAGGTCGATCCCTCGTATTCGATATCGTTAATGTCAACGGTGACATCCGGTGCCAGCACGATTTCCGTTTCGTGATTAGCCAGCTGGAAGTCGCTAGCGGACGCATTCTTGAATGCATGCGGCAAGCCTGGCAGGATCGACTCCTTCATGAACAGATTCGCGCTGATCAAAAACCCGGACTGGGCACCGGGGGGAATGGCGCTAGGAGCGATCTGGTGGCTGAGATTAGCGATCGAACGTTGCTGGGTCGTCGTGAGCACCCCCAGAAGACTATTGTCGGGGGCCGTTCCGTCCGCATAGGCGTAACTTGTCAAAGACGGCTTAAGCCACTGGAAGCCCGCCTTATCAGCCTTCTCAGCCAGATTGACGGTAGAGAACACATGCTGGAAACGGTTGAGGTTGTCGATGAACCACTGGGTCAGCGCACCCTGAAACAAGGCCCGGTTGGTCGGCGTGTTACCGCTTACCTTGCTGCCTTGCGGAAACGCAAACTGTATGACGGATGCAATGGGTTGGTTTGTGGGGTCGGCGGTTGTGATCTTGGCTTTGAGCTGATGTGCCGTTCCCTTGGCGCTGACCGGCGGTGGAGCTGTCTTGGGAACGCCTGGAACATAGTCAAAGTTGATCATCACGGTGGCTAGGCCACTGGCCATGTCGTAGCTGGAGCCGTTGAAATCAAGGGTACTGCCTTTGCCAATCGGGACGAGCAGATAGATATCCTGCCCGTCTCCGCCCATGGTCACCTGCCAGGTGTCGAAGGTTCCCTGAATTGCATAGGAAGAGGAAAAGAACTGCTTAAAACGTCCTGGTGTGGATCCCGGTTGTTTGAGGGCCTCGTTAACATGGGGTAGGTTGATTGCAAACACCGTGCTCCAGCCAAGTGTATCGGCGATGGGTATGGCATTATCGGGAACCGGCGGCGGTGGCACCGGCATCGGGTCTGGATCGTGAATTTGAAGGGCATATTTGCTCGGATAAACGACGATCTTTTCTGCCAATGCGGTCACTTGCACTCCCCCTATTTAAAACAATACCTGCGCCGGCACCCGGGTGGCCAGCCGAACCCACAGGGACGCCTTTACTGCGACGCTACTGTGCCCTGCATGTAAAACAGGCCGTTTAGCCCCGCAACGGTCACATCAATCTCCTTCGTATGGCTCCACTGGATCGATGTCGGCGGAGTTCGGGCCAGCTTGATGCCCTGCTCGTCCCGCAAGGCATCGGCAATCGCGTTTCCGATCAGGCGC